>CAJWOS010000097.1 GCA_913044235.1 uncultured Pseudomonadota bacterium | reverse complement strand
ATCGTGCACGCACACGACTTGATTTCCGTCAAAGTCGAGCGTGTCGTTCACGCCTTGCGTGGGGGAGGTGGAGAGCAAGGGAAGCGTCGCCGACAGGCACGGAAAGACACGAAAATCGGGCGGGTAGACGGACGACGTGGACGGTTCGCCTCGGATGCCGTAGTAGTAACGTCCCTTCGCCTCGACGCCCTCGATCGCGGGCCCGAGCTCGTCGATCACGGCCTCGACGGCCTTGAGGACGCCCTTGCCGTCGACCTTGGGCACGAGCGCCTGTGAGATCACGGCCATCAGCGCCTGACGATTGCCAGGCGCCTGATCCCATGCCGCGCGGTAGGCCCGCTCGGCGGCTTCTGTCTCCTGGGCATCCCAGAGCGCGCCGCCCAGACCCAGGAGGTAGGTGGTGCTGGCCGGATCGAGGGCATGGGCCAGTCGATAGCGCTGCACGGCCTCGGCGAGGCGTCCATCCTGCTTGGCCTCCTCGGCTGCGACCGATTGATAGCGGGCGTTTTCGTACATAAGGGCCGCCCATCGAGCGCTCATCACGGTGTCTTTCAAGCTGCGCTGGATGGCTTCGGCCGAGCGGGCGGAGTCGCCGTCGGCCCAGGTGGCCCAGGTATAGAGGTTCAGCCACTCCGGGTCTTGGTTGCGGACCTCGATGTGCGGCTCGAGCACCCGACGGGCCTCGCCGGGACGGCCGAGCACGATGAGATGATGTGCCCACGCGCGAATGACCGTGGGATGGGAGCCATCCAGTGCACGGGCGCGGTTCAGCGCGTCGGCGACGGTCGGGTCTCGGGCATCGAGGTCGACACGTGTGGTGAGCTTGACGGCCTCGATGCTGCGGCCCAGCGGATCGCGAGCATCTTCGAGGTTCTTGCGGGCTTCCTCCGCGCGTCCGGCAGCGAGGAGAGCGTGAATGAGGCCATCTCGGTACGTGCGATCCCGGGGATCCAGGCGAACGGCTTGTTTCCACAGGCGCACTGTCTCGTTGCGGTGTCCCTGGGCTTCCTCGATTCGGGCCTGGGTGGCGTAGAGCGCGGCACGCTGCGGAGGACTGGCGGAGCTGCCGGAGCGCCCCCGCTGCAGCGCGGTCACGGCGGCTTCGGGGTAGTCCATCTGCACCAGACCGAGCGCACACGGCACGGTGGCACGCGCCGCTCTACAGGAAGCCGGCACGAGCTCTGGGCCCACCCGCATGGCTTCATCGTAGCGCCCGAGTGCGATCAGGGCCGCGATCTCGCCATGCCAGACCTGGGATGTGGACTTTCCTTGGCGGAGGATCTTGAGAGACCGCTCCGGGTTGCCGGACCGCAGGTATCCCTCCGCCAGAGCGAAGCGAATGGGCTCGTCGCCGGGGGCGCGGTCGAGCATTTGTGCAAGCTCGCGGATGGCATCGGTGCGGGTAGAGGAGTGTCGGATGGCCGCCTGGTATGCCTTGATGCGAAGGGTGCGGGGTTCGGCACTCCTCCCGCCGTCCAGCGCCACTGCGTAGGCCTCCACCCAGGCGGGACGGGGCGCGTTGGTGAGCAGGTGCCGGTCGAGGCGAGACAGGGCTTCGGTGCGTGTGACCGGATCAAGTGCGGCAGCCATCAAGACTGCGATGCCTTCGTCAAGGCGGTCTTCGTCGACAAGAAGTGTGTCGGAGAGCTGCAGGATTCCCCAAGGGTCGCGCGCGTCGGGGACCGGGAGGCCCGGCGTGCGGGCGTCGGTGCGCGAGGGTGCCTGTGCCTGCGCGGTGAGTCCCGTCGCGATGGAGAGCACAAGGGCCACGAGCGTGCGAGACGGCATCATGGGGTCATCTCCATGGGCATCGCCACGCCAGACCAGAGCGCGATGCCGAACCAGATCCAATTCTGCGCATAGTAGTCGTCGGGGTCGCCCCATCCGTCTTTGCCTCGGGAGGGAGCGATGTCGGTCTGGTACAGGTCGAGGGCTGTGTCGGGATCCTGCCAGGCCCATGCAGCCAGCAAGGCGCCCGTGAGTGCGGGGTGACCATAGTCCACCGCGGGGGTGCCGTCGGGATGGGCGACCGCGGGCAGCCAGTGCTGTTCCGACCAGATGGTTTTCCACTGAAGGTACGGAGAAAGCAAGGCTTCCGCGCGCGGGTCCTGGTGCCAGGCAACCTCAGCGGCCAGCATCCAGGGTATGCGCATCGCCTCGAATCCGTGGAGGTTGTGCTTGGGGTCGGGAGCGGCCACTCGTGTGCCGGTGGCGGGGTCGAGGTACAGCCAGTCCGGCAGCAGCTCGCCGGCTGGGACTGCTTCAGCAAGAAGCTCGTATCCGTCGTCGATTACGCGGTCCCAGTCAAGCGTGGGGTCGAGTCGATCGAGGTCGCGCATCGCAAACGGGAGAAAATAGCTCGGATTGACCCGGACGGGGTCGCCGCCACGAGCCCACGGTCCGGGGAGCAGCACGTACCGTTCCCCCAAGACCACCACATTGTGGGTCCATGTGGTTTGTGCGAGCGCCCGCGCGTCTTCGATGTAGTCGCTTCGGTCCCATTGCTCGCCGGCCAGCTGGAGCGCCCAGGCCATCAGCAGGTCGGCATCGGTCGCCGGTGCGGGATCGAGCACCCGGAGCCGCAGGAACTGTCGTCCATACTTCCAGGCCGGTGCTCGGGTGGGAGCTCCGCGCTGGAGCTGTCGGAGGGTCCAGCGGTGGATGCGCTCGAACGATGCCGGGTCGTCGGCCCACACCGCACGCAACATCGCATACGCCTGGCCTTCCGAGGTGGTGTGACCACCGCCTTTGGCGTCGACCACCCGCCCGTTCTTTCGAACCGTGGTGCGCAGATAAGTCTTCCAGGTCTCGTGCAGCAGCGCAGGTTCGGGCGGTGTGGCCGCCTTTACCCCTGCCGCGAGCGACAGCCCGACCAGCCCGGTCCACACCATCAGGCCTGGCCTCCGCGACGCGCTGCCCAGGACCGAATGAGCAGAGACAGGAGAATCGCTGCAGCGATGACGCCGATGATGAGCGCAGCCCAAGATGCTTGCAGCAGTCGGCGCAGGGTCGATGCGACGGATCGGGTGCCGACGGTCTCGGGTTCGACCACCGACAGCGAGCGGACGTCGGTACCGCTTCCCACCACGGCAACGTTGCCGGTCATCCCCGACGTCACGGCGGGATCGCGGAGTCGCTGCACGAGTCGCAGGAGCTCCCGGCTGGTCTTCGAGCGCAGCACCAGCGCGGTGCGTCCGATGCCCTCACTGCTCAGGAGTGTCTGCTCGATGGTGCCATAGGGCGTGCCCACATGGGCGGCGAGCACCCGATCGGTGTCGTCGTTCACGAGAACACTGGTTTCGTCAAGTTTTTGAGTCAGGGATCCGCGGTCACGAAGTGTGGTGTAGGTGCGGTTCCGACCGTCGCCCACGAGCACGATCATGTCGCGGCCCTCGTCTTCCGCTGCAGCAGATCCGCCGCGCACAACCGCGAAGTCCGGCCGGGCGGCAACCGAGACCGTTCCCAGGTGGGCCATCAGCTGGGTGACCGTCGCGGCATCCCATGCGCCCGCGTCGTCGGGGGCGACAATCAGCAGCCCACCCCGCTGTGCCAGAGCTGCATCGTAGGGCCACAGGTCGTACTTGAGCTTGCCCAGATCGGGCAGCTTGGTGTAGCCGTCGCGCGCGAGGCGAAGCTCGGTGGATGCGAACACGGTGCCCCAGATGTGGCGGTCGGTGATGTACACGCACGGATCGAAGTTGAGGGGGAACAGGTGAAAGACCACCTCGAGCTCGGTGTCAGGCTTCATCAGCTCATGGGGCAGGTCCACCCACAAGCGGGCTTTCTCGGAGCCGCGTGCTTCTCGGAGAGACACGCTGCGGAGCGTGACGTCGTCGAGTCGGACCTCGAGTGTAGACAGCCGGGTGTCGAGGCCGGACGAGTACGCATAGTCGAGGCCGATTCGTGCCCCATCGATGTGCACCTCGGCGTCACCCTCCATGTGGATCGGGATCCGAATGGGAGGCGCATAGAAGCCTCGCACGGTGGTGTCTTTCATCCGCATGTCCGAGAGCGGAAAGCGCATGCCCGTGGCTGCTTCGCGAGGAGGGACCGGCAGGGGAACCCGGAGGGTCTCCGGTGGTACCGGGTCGCGGATCTCGCTCACGCTCGCGATCTGACCCGACAGCGACTCGTACCGGTCTTGGCTCGCTAGAGCCTCAGCGGCTTTCACCACACCCTCTGCATCGCCGCCGGTCACCACCAGGATGGCCTTGGCGGGGTTGCCGGGATTGGGAATGCTCGCGATGGTGCCGACACCCGCACGGAGCTTGGTGGTGTCGATGTACGTTCCGACCAGGGGGTTTTCCGACGGTGTCCCCACCACGAGCACGTGGGTGCTGGCCTGGGATGGCTCGACGACTGGACCGCGAACATGGACGCCCCGGTAGGCGGAGTGACGGCCGAGAGCAAAGCCGAGGATGGCCAAGGCATCGAGCTGTGCAGCGCTCACATCGCCCATTCCAGCGAGGGCGAGCTCCGCTTCTCCGTAGCCTCGCGGGTCGAAGTAGGGCTGGGGAAACCGCAGCAGGTCGGTGTTGGGGTCGACTTCGCGGTATTTGAATCGGATGAAGGAATCGAGCTGTACGCGGGTCCACACCGCCGGGTCGAAGGGATCCTCACAGACGTCGTCGACGTGCTGCACCACTCGGAACTGGATGTTGTTGTAGCCCTCGGCATAGAAAGAGGTGCGCGGCAGACGAACCTTGAGCAGGCCATCTTCCACATTGGATGGCCCGAGGCGCACGCTCCCGGCTCCGTTTCCATTGACCCAGATCGTGAGAACGCTTCGACTCTCGGTGAGGCTGGCCGAGTGGTTGAAGCGCAGGTGCAGGATGGGATCGGAGCTGAGGTCCCAGTTTTCGGGAACCCGAAAGTTGACCGTCTCGGTGGCGGTGATGCCCTCGAGCATCAGGTCCCGGTCGATGTAGAGGTCCTGATCGAAGTAGATGTCGCGGCTCACCGAGGGGACGGGCCCGTCCAGACCCAGATCCAAGGTGGCCGCGGCGGTCGCTTCACCATCCTCCTGGGCCTGCGCCGGGGTGGCCAGGAGGATGCTGGAAAGGAAGAGTGCGAGTCGCGTCCACATGACGGGGGCTCCCGGGCCGGGTCGGTCTCAATGGGGGATCTTCAGGCGGTTGGCAGCGCTGTCCAGCGCAGTGCGCGCTTCGGATAGGGCTTGACCGGCGCGCCGATCTTCGGAGGACAGGGGGTCGTAGAGCTCTGCGCATTGCTCCAGCTTGAGGAGCGCGCCTTTGAGGTTCTTCTCGATTTCCTTGGTCTCAGGTCGGACCAGTCGCTCGTCGAGAAGTCGGTAGTCACGCTTGATGTTCCACACGCGGTATGCCCACCGATCGTCGACCGGCTGGCGAAGTCGTCGGGTGCGTTCGAGCTCGTCGGCCAGCGCATCGATGCGGTGGTAGGCCTGCGAGAGCATCCCCTTGCGGGTCTGGTGGGTGACCTTTTCCCACTTCTGCAGAGGGACCGCGGAGGCGAACAGCTGCACCACGTCGCGTTGTCCGATCGCGAGCAATACAGCGAGGATCGTGACCAGAGCAGGAACCATAAGGGGTCGGAAGCCGGCCTGTGGCGGCACCACGGCAACCGGTGTGGGTGGCCGCGCCGTCGAGGTGTGCATGTGGCCACAGGACTCGCAGCGCAGCATTCCCTCCAGGAGGGGACTCTTGCAGCGTTCGCAGACGAACCGCGTTCCGCCTGGGACCAGCTCGGCTGTGTTCGCTTGGTCGAGGGTGTCTTCGGGTGCAGCCTGCAGCCAGCGC
Source organism: uncultured Pseudomonadota bacterium (assembly GCA_913044235.1). GTDB lineage: Bacteria > Myxococcota_A > UBA796 > UBA796 > UBA2385 > CAJWOS01. The sequence goes on along the minus strand of CAJWOS010000097.1, from coordinate 10,467 downwards.
GGATTGCCGAGGCCCACCCGCAAAATCGATCGGATCACCGATACGGCAGAGGTCCCCCAGCGGTCGAATCGAAAGCTCTCCCGGGACCAGCCGGAAGTCGCCCCAAACAGCTGTGACGAAAGCTGGGCCTCGCCCTCGGTGGTGAGCTCGCCGAACGCCGCGCGCACCGTGGTCTCGTCGGCTTGCGGGTTGTAGCGCACACTGAGTGGCTGAATGGCCAGAGAGCCTGTGTTTTGCGCGTCTGTGCTGAGCTTGACCTGGGCTTCGATCGGGAAATCATGCTCGCCGCGGAAGGCGATCGAGAGGCCGCCCATGGAGAGGTCGATGGTGCGTCCTTGCAGGGGCTGGAACCAAGTGCGGTCCTCGGCGTCGGCCGCGCTCACCATGGCGGCGGTGTCCCGCTCGACCCGGTGGTGCCGGCGGCGCTGCGGCTGCTCGACCGCGGCGAAGGTGGCGGCGGTGAGGACGACCAGGTTGTAGAAATTCCAGATGGTAGCGATCAGGATGGTGTCGACGTCAAGCGGGTTCTGGCTGATCTTGAACGGGACGACCAGGAAGGACGCCAGGATCAACCCCAAGCCGACGATCAGCGGAAAGGCGTTGCGCCAGTCGAATGTGACCCGGTCGAGGGTGGAGCCCTTGGTGGTGACGTTGAACGTTCCGTGGCGCGGAGCCACCAGTGCAAGTGCGGTGACCAGCGCCGTATACGGGGCGATGGCCGCCTCGTAGATCTCGGGCCACATGCTGTGTCGCACATTTCGGTGCATCGATGCCGACCCCAGCGCCACGAGCACGAGGTGGGGAATGGCGTAGACGAGTACCTCCCGAACGTTGGCATCGAGCGGGTGGAGATCGAGCAGCAGGTAGAGCGCCGGCGTGATCAGGAAGATCATCCGTGGCAGACCGAAGAAGAAGTGCCACGCCGCGTTGAAGTAGTTGACGCGCTGGGGCAGCGAGAGGCCCTCTTTGAAGAGCGGATTGTCGAGGCGCAGGATCTGCGCCATCCCGCGGGCCCAGCGCACCCGCTGTCCCACGTGGACGCTGTAGCTCTCGGTGGCAAGGCCAGCGGCGAGGGGGATGTCCAGGTACAGGGAGTCCCATCCGCGGCTGTGCATCTGCAGTGCCGTGTGGGCATCCTCTGTGACCGTGTCGGTCTGGAAGCCACCGACTTCTTCGAGTGCCTCTCGTCGGATCACGGCACATGAGCCGCAGAAAAACGCAGAGTTCCAGAAGTCGTTGCCCAGCTGGATGGCATGGTAGAAAAGGTGCTGTTCGGGGGGGATCTGGCCTTCGAGGTGAAGGTTCCGCATGAAGGGGTCGGGGTTGTAGAAGTGGTGTGGGGTCTGCACCAGGGCGAGGTTGGTGTTCTGCAGGAAAAAGCCGATGGTGGCGCTCAAAAAGCCGCGGACCGGCACATGGTCGGCGTCGAAGAAGGCCACAAGCTCGCCATTGGTGCGTGGCAGGGCCGCGTTCACGTTGCCCGCCTTGGCGTGTTCGTTGTCGGGTCGGTCCAGGTAGCCGGCACCGAGCTCGGCACACATGTCCTGCACCCACTCCCGTCGGCCATCGTCAAGAACCCACACTCGCTTCTTCGGGTACTGAATCAAGAGGGCGCCCTGGACGGTGGGTCGGAGGACGTCGGCGTGTTCGTTGTACGTGGGAATGTAGATGTCTACGGTGGGGAGCTGTGAGGCCGCCAGTCCTGAGATCGGCACCGGCTTGTTGCGGCGGATGATGGCGGTCTGGAAGTACCCACTCATCAAGGTCACGAGCGCGTACAGCTCGGCACCGTAGAGCAGCAGGCTCGTGGTGATGTCTGTCCATGAGCCCCAAGCGAGCGTCTCGGCACCCCGGTAGAGCAGGTAGCGTCCCGATGCAGCGAGCGACAGGATCACAATGACGAGGCGCATCCTTGGGAAGCGTGCGTTCACCACGAGTGCCACAGCCACGATCAGCAGGCTCAAGACGATGTGGGCCCGTGCCGGAAGCGGGAACACCACGAACACCAGGAGCGGAAACAGGCACGCCATGGTCAGGAGCGTGATGCCGACAGGAGACTCGAGTACTCGTTCGATGAATGCGTCGAGCCCATCCACCATCGCGCCCGGCTCAGGGCCGTCGGGTGTGGGGTCTGGTGACGCTTGGGGACCCATGTGCTGAACTCGTGGTTGCCGTCTGGGGATGAACCACCTGCACGTTACCAATCGGCGAAGGGGTGTTGCACGCACGTCGAATCATGCAGATCACGACTGACAAGACATCCGCTTGCAGCGGATCGACCACGGAAGCAGCGTTCTGCACGCTATGACCGGGTTCTGTGTCTGCTTCGACCGGTCTGCATTTGCGGGTCGGTTCCATGCATGGTCTGTGACCACGCGGGCTGGTGCGCGCGTGGCTCGGCGCGATGCTGGGGCAAATGCGGTGCTCTGGTGGATTGTTGTGGTTCTCGAAGCGCTGCGACACCGATGTGCGGAGGGGCATGGGTGGAGAAATTGTTCCCACGCACATTTGTCTGCGACGCGCGTTGTAGACTGCGAACATGCAATCGGGCGCTGACAACGCAGGACCCACCGGTCCCATCGCCCTCGGACGGTACTCGCTGCTGCGGGTGGTCGGGCGGGGTGCAATGGGGGAGGTATGGGCGGCCACCACGCCCCTGGTGGATGGGGAGATTGCCGTCAAGGTAGCCCTCCAGAGCGACCAGTCCGATCCCTGGGCGGGTCGCGCGCTCGACAACGAGGTGGCCACGGTTGCGCAGCTGGATCATCCCGGCATCGTGGGGGTCTTCGACCACGGACGCGTAGAGCTGGTGGCGCATACCGCCTCGGATGGCCGTTTGCCCGTGGGGGCTCCCTACGTGGTGATGGAGATGCTGCGCGGGCGGTCGCTGCACGACTTCATCGGTCGGCTGTCCTGGTTCGAAGTGCAGGAAGTGCTTCGACAGCTGCTCGACGCGCTCGGGCACTGTCACGCAAGGGGAGTGCTACATCGCGATCTGAAGCCTGGGAACGTACTGTTGGAGGCCGTTCGGGATGATGAAGAGACCGGGCTCCGACTCTCGCTGATGGACTTCGGGCTGGCACGATTCTTCGGGCAACCGGCGCCCCGGGAAGACACGGTGGCGGGCACGCCGGCGTACATGGCCCCCGAACAGCTGCAGGGTTCTTGGCGCGCGCAAGGGCCGTGGACCGACCTCTACAGCGTGGGATGCTTGGGTTGGACCCTCATCACTGGGGCGCCTCCCTTCGGACGGCGGCGTTCATACGAGGCGTTCCTCGAGGACCACCTGCACCTGCGTCCGCCTCCGCTCGATCCCATGATCGGTGTACCGGTTGCCGTGGAAGACTGGCTGCTTCGGCTGCTGGCGAAGTCGCCCGTCGACCGGTTCCGCAGTGCCTCCGATGCACGGAATGCCTTGGATGCTCTGTCGTCTGGTCTCCAGCCTGATGCGTTGACCTTCGAGCCGGTGGCCCCTCCCGTGCGCGTGGATCACGCCGAGCCGAACACCGGTGAAGAGCTGAGCCTCGGGCGGCTGCTCAGCACGGCAAACCTGGGTCGCAAGAGCAGTTCAGGGGATGTTCTCGACGACGACACGCGCAGCGAAGTTCTCGGGCTTGCGCCCGATCTTCCGTCGGTCTGGCCCGGTTCGGGCGCTTCCTACGCCGGGTCGGCCGCACCTCTGCCCGAGCACTGGGCCCAGTCGAACGCGCGGACCGCCCACCCGCTCGCGGGAAGCGGGCTTGGTGTGTTTGGCCATCGACGGCCGCGCCTGGTCGGTCGGACGGAAGAGCGAAACCGACTGTGGGAAGTGCTGCGGGAGGCAGAGACTTGCGGGCACCCTCGGGTGGTGGTGCTGCGGGGCGCACCGGGAACCGGCAAGAGCCGACTGGCGGCGTGGTTGTGTGAGACCGCCTACGAGCGCGCTGGGGTGGAGAGCTTGCGGGCGACCTTTACCGCCACCGAGGCCGCAGATGCTGGGCTGGTGGCGATGTTTCGACGACAGCTTCGGCTGGACGGTCTGCCGGCAGATGCCATCGAGGCCCAGATTCGGCAGATGCTTCTCAGCACCGATCTCGAAGAGCTGGAGCTCCAAGCACTGGTCGACGCTCTGGCACCAGCGGCGTCCGATGCCCAAGAACCGGTGCGGTTTTCGGAGCCGCGGGAGCGCTGGGTGCTGTTCGCCCGCCTGTGCTCCTGGCTCACGTCGAACGGTGTCGGCACGGATTCGAAGCATGGATGCCCTGGACTCGTGTGGCTGGATGATGCCCATCATTCCAGCGAGGCGCTCGAGTTCGCAGCGCATGTCCACGCTCGTCGTGACCTGGGGCCTCTGTGTGTGGTGCTCACCGTCTCGGATGCAGAGCCTGCACCGGATGCCGCGCCTGGGCGGGGCGATCTACCTGGGCTCGAAGGGATCGAGACCTTGTTTGTGGAGCCGCTCGATGCGGCCGACCACCGGTCGCTGATCGACTCCCTGTTGCGCTTCGAGCCCCAGCTGGGGGCCACGCTCACTGCGCGCACGGCGGGGAATCCACGCTTCGCCGTCACGTTGGTGGCCGACTGGGTGGGCCGCGGCGTGATTCGAGTGGGGCCCGATGGGTTTTTGGTGTCCGACGAGGTCCTCGCCGAGATTCCGGGCGATCCGAGCGCGCTGTGGCAGCGCAGCCTGGAGACTGCACTCTCGGAAATGCCCGCCGAGCAGCGGGCAGTGATGGAGCTGGCGGCGACGCTCGGAATGCGAGTCGATACTGGCGAGTGGCGCGCGGCCTGTGCCCGGTCCCGGTTGCGGCCCCAGTCCAGCACCCTCGAGGACTGGGTGCGTGGGCAGCTGGTGGAGCGCAACCGGTCAGGGTTTGTGTTCGCCCATCCTGTGGTGCGCACCCGCCTTGAGGCTGCGGCACGCGCGGCTGGTCGGTTGGTGCGCCACCATCGAGTCTGCGCCACGGTGGTCGAGCTTCGGGCCCCGTCCGGACCCGACAGCGCGGGTCGAGTCGCTCGACATCTGATGGCTGCCGGTGACGACCGCGACGCGCTGCCCTATCTGCTGCAGGCCGCCCGAGGCCACGCGCACTCGGGAGAGGCCGAGCGGGTGTTGCGAGCGCTGGAGCTGTGGAATGCCTCCGCCGATCGGATCGGCCTGCCATGGACGGCGCCAGAGCGGAAGGTGGTCTGGACCCTTCACCTCGACGCCCTCTGGCTGGTGGGGTCGGCGGAGCACGCGGCCACCACAGCACGCCTGTACGACGAGGCCGGCGAGCGGCGTGACCTCCGGGGGGTGGTGGCGCTCCACCGTGCCTTGCGGGCCTACCAGGCGGGTGAGGTCGCAGAGGCCGAGTCAGAGCTCACCCGCGCGGCCGACTATGCCTCGGATGATCCCCACCTCACCACGCGCATTGGCCTGGAGCAGGTGCGGCTCGCACTGGAGCGTGGCCACCTCGACAGCGCCCGTTCACTGTGTGCGCTCGTGCTGCAGTCTACGCAGCGGACTGGAGACCAACAGCGGCTGGCCACTCTGTCTTGGCTGACCGGTCGCATCGAGAAGCAATCGGGACGCCTCGCGGCAGCCCGCGCCGCCTTCTCCCATGCGGTCGCCGGCTACGAGCGGGTGCGGGACCGCAACGGGCTGGCGCGGTGCACCAACGAGCTGGGGGAGATCGCCCGGCTGGAAGGCGACCTGCCGAGCGCGCGAGCCCACTATGTCGAAGCGCTTCGGATGATGGTGCAGCTCAACTCCGACAACACCGATATCGTGCGCGTCAACCTCGGGTTGGTGCTCCTGATCGAGGGGCTTCCCGAGCGGGCGCGGCCCATCTTGGAGACGGCGCTCTTCGCCTTTCGGGACGCCGGGCGGCTCGCGCTCCAGGCCACGGCCCAGGTTGCGCTCCTGTCGTGTGCAGGTGCACATGCGCAATGGGCGGAGTGGGACACCCGGCTGCTGGCGGCATCGCGGGACTTGAGGAAGTCCTGCTTCGTCGATGTCGACATCGCCTGGTTGCTGGAGAATGCAGCGCGGGAGGCCGAGCAGCGCGGGCAGACCCATCGTGTGGATGCGGCCCTCGCGCTGGCCGAGCTGCAGTGGCGCTCCCTGGATCGACCGGCGGATGCCGAGCGGGTGAAGGACTGGCGCGCGACTCTCTGACGCCACGCTGTCTGTGACTTCGGTGTGGACCCGATGCACCGGGGGATGGACGCCGAGCGAGGCCGCACGGCGGGACTTCGAAGGGCGCAACGGCGACTGGACCCCCGACGGGTCGGATGCACTTGGCAAGAGGTTCATCCCGAGGGCTCTCCACGAGCGACCCTGCATGGCGTGGCGTCGGTGCCGAGCATGGATGCGAACAGCCCGTGCGCCCGCAGGGCTCAGAGAATGCCTCCGGGACTCCATTGTGCTGCATCGGGTGCGCGCTGCAGGCGAGGAGCGACCCGGGCCACGAAGGCATCCACCTGGTCGCCCGCCGCCCCGGTAAACGAGGTGGGATCGGCGAGGAGTGCCTTGAGGTCGGAACGGTCCAGCGGCACGCGTGCATCGGCGGCGAGACGCGCCAGGAGGTCATTGTCGGCCGCCCCACGGGCTCGCATGTGGAGTGCGACGGCCACTGCATGCTCCTTGATCGCCTCGTGTGCAGCTTCCCGACCTGCACCCGCCTTCACACAGGCCATCAGCACTTTTGTGGTGGCCAGGAAGGGAAGGTAGCGGTCGAGCTCTCGCGCGATGACCGCAGGGTAGGGCCCAAGCTCGTCGAGGACCGTCACAAAGGTGCAGAACATGCCATCAATCGCGAAGAAGGCATCGGGTAGGGCCACGCGACGCACCACGGAGCACGACACGTCGCCCTCGTTCCATTGATCGCCGAGCAGAGCGCCCACCATGGCAAGGTGCCCGCGCAGAATGGCACCGAAGCCGTTCACGCGCTCGCAGGACCGAGCGTTCATCTTGTGGGGCATCGCCGAGGAGCCGACCTGACCCTCTTTGAATCCTTCGGTGACCAGTTCCTGGCCCGCCATGAGCCGGAGGGTTCGAGCGAGGTTGCCGGGCGCCGACGAGAGCTGCACCAGAGCGCTGATGACCGTGAAATCTGCGGAGCGTGGGTAGACCTGCCCAACGCTGCCTGCAGTCGTGCGAAAGCCGAGCTCCCGGGCCACTTGCTGCTCCAGTGAGGCCACCTTGGGGGCGCTGCCGAGCAGGTCGAGCATGTCTTGCTGGGTACCGACCGGTCCTTTGATGCCCCGAAGCACGGTCTGCTCTCGTACGCCGTCGAGGTGCTCGAGGGCGCGCAAGAGCTCTTCTCCGGCGGTGGCGAACCGCTTGCCGAGCGTGGTGGCCTGTGCCGCCACATTGTGGGAACGACCGGCCATCACGAGGTCACGGTGCGTGGTGGCGAGTCGGGCAAGCCGGGCGAGTGCGGCGACCGCCCGGTTCCGCACCAGATCGACCGCACGCTGTATTTGGAGCTGCTCTACATTCTCGGTGAGGTCGCGCGAGGTCATTCCCTTGTGGATGTGCTCGTGCCCAGCGAGGGCACAGAATTCTTCGATGCGCGCCTTCACATCGTGGCGGGTGGTGCGTTCCCGTGCAGCGATCGATGGCAGGTCCACCGCTTCGACGACCCGCTCGTACGCTTCGATCACGCCATCCGGCACGTCTACGCCCAGCGCAGCTTGTGCACGGAGGACCGAAAGCCAGAGTCGACGCTCGAGCACCACCTTGTGCTCGGGCGACCACAGGTGCTCCATCTCGGCGCTGGCGTACCGGCTGGCGAGGACGTTGGGAATGGACGACATGACCGACCTCCGGGAAGACCGGCGCGTATCCGGTTGCCACTGAGATTCGATGTCGGACCGGGGACTGTTTCGGCTCCTTCACCTCCGCTGCGCAGGTTTTGCAGGGATTGGTGCTGGTGGTCGGTTGCGGTGAATGACATGTTGTCTATACGAGTGACGGAGTGTCGGTCATTTGAAGGAGTGTCATGTCTGCACGCGTGTTGGTGGTCGATGATGAAACCTCGAATCGAACCGCTCTCGAGCGCATCTTGGTGCGGGAAGGCCTGGAGGTGGTACACGCAGCAGACGGCGAAGAGGCACTTCAGCGCGTGCGGCTCGACCGCCCCCATCTGATGCTCACCGACTTCAAGATGCCGGGCATGACCGGCCTTGAGTTGTTGAAGCTGGCGCGCAGCGTCTCCCCTGCACTCGAAGTCATCGTCATGACGGCCTACGGCACCGTAGAGACCGCCGTTGAGGCGATGAAAGAAGGCGCAGCAGACTTTGTGACCAAGCCGCTGAGGCGTGCCGACATCGTTCGGGCGGTGCGCAAGGCTCTGGAGCGACGGCGGCTGGTGATGGAAAACCAGGACCTTCGTGAGCAGCTCGCACGGATGTCGCCCGAAGAGGTGGTGGGGCGCTCCGCACCGATGCAGGCGCTCATCGAGGAGGCCGGACAGGTGGCGGACTCCGAAGCCACGGTCTTGATCACGGGAGAGAGTGGCACGGGCAAGGGCCGCCTGGCGCGCTGGATTCACGAGCACTCGCCGCGGCGGGGCCGGAAGATGATCACGGTCAACTGCGGGGCGCTGCCCGAAAACCTTCTCGAGAGTGAGCTGTTCGGTCACGAAGCGGGATCATTTACCGGCGCGACCGGACGACGGGAGGGGCGGTTTGATCTCGCTCGCGGCGGCACGCTGTTCCTCGACGAAGTCACCGAGATGAGCCCAGCGGTCCAGGTGAAGCTGCTGCGGGTGCTGCAAGATGGGGAGTACGAGCGGGTGGGAGGCACGCGCACGCTGAAGGCAGACGTGCGGATCCTGGCCGCCACCAACCGGGATCCCGAGCAGGCGATTCGCGATGGCCAGCTGCGAGAAGATCTCTTCTACCGGCTCAATGTGATCGGGCTGCAGCTGCCTCCGCTCCGTGAGCGCCGCGATGATGTACCGCTCCTGGCACAACACTTCCTGCGCATTCACTCTGCGCGCAATCGGCGGGAGGTGAGCGGCTTTGCCCCCGGTGCAGTCGACGCACTGGTGGCCTGGCTGTGGCCGGGCAATGTGCGAGAGCTTGAAAACGCGGTCGAGCGGGCTGTGGTGCTCTGCCGTGGCGATACCATCGAGCGCGCACATCTCCCCCGAGCGATGCGCAGTGCAGAGGGTTCGGCGGACACGCTCTCGTTTCGAGTCGGGACGCCACTCAAGGACGTGGAACGCGCAATGATCGAGACCACGCTCGCTGCCTGTGACGGCGACAAGTCGATGGCAGCACGCCTGCTCGGGATCACGGCACGCACGATCTATCGAAGGGAGGCAGACTGGCGCGCCGAGGATTCCGCAGGAGTGGCGGAAAACTGACTCCAAATCGTTTGGCTTCGGGTAGCTTGGGTCGGTCGGAGGTCTGATGTCGCTACATGCTCTGGTCGTGGTTTTGACCGCGCTCGCCTCTGGCGGGGAGCCGGCGGAATCCGACAGCTCCGGCGCGGTGCCACCACCCATTGTGGGTGGCACCTCGACCGACGGCTTCGACGCGGTCGGTGCCTTTGTGGCAGACAATGGAACCTTGTGGGGTACCTTCTGCTCCGGCACGCTGGTCGACGACACGCACGTGGTCACGGCAGCGCACTGCGTGCAGTCCATGGTGCAGTACAACCAGGAGGGATTCAACATCTCGTTCGTCACCGGGACCGACATCTCGGTGTCCGAAGGCGTGGACTCCGCCACGGCTGTGACCTCGGCGATTCAGCACCCCGACTACGCCCTCACCCCCTTTCTCACCGCCGATATTGCGGTCGCGCGCCTCGAGGAAGCCCCCGGTGGGATCATGCCCCTGTCGCTGAATGCCACCGAGCCGGCATCTCGTGCGTGGCGGTATCTCAACCTGCGGCATGTGGGCTGGGGGGCCGACGCCGATGATGGGTCGGGCGCAGGGATCAAGCGCGAGGCCACGCTCTCGTTCGAGGCCTACGATGAGGACTTTCTGTACAGCTACTCCGAGGAAGGCAGCAACGTGTGCGTGGGCGACTCGGGAGGCGCTGCACTGGGGCGCAGCGAGAGCGGCGCTTGGGTTCTGGTCGGCGTCAACGCGTTTGTGTTCGACCCGGAGGGCGGCGCACCCGTCTGCGATGGCGGTGCGGCAGGCTCCACGCGCGTCGATGCCTACCTCGACTTCATCGACGCAGTGATGGAGGAGGAGCCCGAGGCCGGAGCCGGTGGGTGGGCCGATTTTGGGGGTGATGAAAAGGAAGCCACGGGCAGCCTGGCGTTGGCCGACGACAAGAGTGGCTGCGCCGTGGGTGCTCCTGTGGGGGGCGCGCCGGGGCCCTGCTGCGAGGCGGAGCGGGAGGCGTGGCTGGAGAAGGAGCTCCAGTCCAAGCGCCCGCTGCTGCCCGCCGAAGCCGCACCCGCGTGGAGTGCCTTTGAGGAGATGCTTCAACGCGGCGTCGAGCCTGGTGCGTGCTGGGCTGGAATAGAGCGCTCGTCACCA
>CAJWOS010000096.1 GCA_913044235.1 uncultured Pseudomonadota bacterium | reverse complement strand
CTCCGGCTACGTCGACAACTACACCGACTGCGACGACGCCGATGCCGACGCCCACCCGGGCAGCATCTGGTACGCCGACACCGACGGCGACGGCTTCGGTGATCCGGACACTGCCCTTGCCCGCTGCCAGCGACCGCTTGCGCACGTCACCAACGCCGACGACTGCGATGACACGGACGACACCCGCAACCCCGACTCGGTCTGGTATGCCGACGCCGACGTCGACGGCTACGGCAACCCCGACATCACGGTGCCATCCTGCGACACGACCGGTGCCGAGGTGCCCGACGGCACCGACTGCGACGACGAAGAAGCCAGCATCCACCCAGCGCGGGTGGAGATCTGCGACTACATCGACAACAACTGCAACGGCCTCGTCGACGATGACGACGCTGAGGTCGACATCTACACCAAGCTGATGTACTACCGCGACAACGACGGCGACAACTACGGCACCACCGAAGAGCTCGGTATGTTCTGCGAGTCCTCCGACCCCGGCGCCGTGGTCGACACCGACTGCGACGACACCACCGACCTTGTCCATCCAGGCCGCATCGAGCTACCCGACGAGACCGACCAGAACTGCGACGGGCAGACCGCCTACCACTATGTCAACGAGACGCCCGAAGGCATCTGGACCACCGGGATCGACTCTTCCATCCTTGGCGCTCGCACGACGGCCGACCTCGACGGAGATGGGCTGCCCGAGATCATCTTGGCAGACAGCACGGACTCCGCCGGGCAGGTGATGGTGTTGCCTGGAACCACGCCGCGAGACCGCTCCGACGCGGGCAGCGGCCTAGCGGTCTGGACGGGCGACGCGGAGGGTGACTACCTGGGCTACCACTACGACCTCGAGCTTCCGGGCGACATGGACGGCGATGGCACCCCGGAGCTCATCGTCACCTCGAAGTATGCGGCCGATGATGCCGGCATCATGTACCTCCTCAACGGAATTCCGGCCTCGGGAGACATCTCTACGGCGGCCACCTGGAGCTGGACCGGACCGGGCGACGGCCAGCAGCCCTCCACCATCACCCCCCTCGGCGACATCGACGCCGACGGCTTCGACGACATCCTGGTGGGGACCCCGCTCCACTCCGGAACCTATACCAAAGAGGGCGCCGTCTGGACGGTCAGCGGAGCCTCCGTGGGGGTCTCCAGCGAGGTGAGTGACGGCACGCGACTGCTCGCCACCCCGGAAGACTCGGAGCTGATCCGCTACACCTCCTTCGGCTCCGACCTCGTGAACGCCGGCGACATGGACGGCGACGGGGTGGCCGAGATCCTCGTGGGACACTCCGGTGTCCCCCTGTTTGAGTGGAAGGGTCGAATCTACCGGTTTGCAGCGACCGACTTCACGGACTCTGCCCTCTCCACAGCCGACGCAGACCGCTACACGGGCACAGAGGCAAGCGATCGGATGGGCGGTGCGATGGAGGCCGTCGGAGATGTCAACGGTGATGGCTACCAAGACATCCTCTCCACCAGCTACAGCCGCAGCCTCTCCGGCTACGGGACCGGAACGGTATTTTTGTACTACGGCGCCGTCACTCTCCCTGCGAACACCGACATTGACGACGCAGGCGCCCGCATCGGAAACGATCTGGGCGACGTGACCTACTCGGGCGACGACCTGTGGGCGAGCACGGTGCGTGGCCTGGGTGATCTCAATGGGGATGGAGCCGACGACTTCCTGATCGGATCATCGGGTGCTGACATGCAGGCCAACTACTCCAACAATGGCACAGCATCGATCTTCCTTGGAGGGGCCCTGTCCGGAGACTACGGCACTCTGGGCTCGGCCGATGTGCGATTCTGGGGTTCCAGCGCGTACGGTGTGGCGATGGCGTTGACGCCGGGAGACCTCGACGGCGACGGCTTGGATGACTTCTTCATCGGAGATTGGTTGGACGGCAGCACCGACGGCCTCGCGCTGCACTTTTATCCGGGGGCGCAGTTTCAGTGAGCGCCATGCGCATGCATGCGCACCCCACCGGTGCGCCACGCACGCCACCGCTCGCCGCGTCAGCCACCCCAGCCCGGGTAGGGTCGGGCCTGCTTCAGATATAGCTGAAGCTCGCCCGTCCAGGGGTTCTGGTCGAACTTGAACTCGGTGTCCATGCCGTAGAAGTCGCCTGCGCCATAGACCGGGTAGAACTTCTGATGCACTGCATCGAGGGCCACACCCAGGTCATACAGCTGCCGTGCGCTGAGCACCGTCTCGCCCTCGGAGACCAGGCTGCTGTGCTGGATGTAGACCGCAGGCTGGCCGGGCGAGTAGTAGTAGTAGATGACCTGATCGGTGGTGACGCCGTCTTCGGGAAAGACCACGGACGCCTCGCCCACCTGCACATTGATGTAGAAGGCCGGCTCCAGACCTGCGGTGTCGTAGATGTTGGCGGTGATGGCCACACCGTTGGCCTCTTCGTCGGGAAACGACCGGTGGCAGAGAAGCGCCATGCCGATGTGGGTGTGGTCGATGCTGAAGAAGGCCCGCTCTTCAAAAGCACGGGTCGACCACACACTGGCCCAGACTTCTTTCATGGCCTCGTCGACCGGGTCACTGTCGTCTTCGGGGTCCCCCGACTTGGAGTCGTACAGGCCCGCGCCGTTGAAGCCAGTGGTGTCTTCAGCGTTGGTGCTGGACCGAAAGCGGAAGCGGGTCTGCGGGTAGAGTCCAGACCGGTATCCGGCCAGGATCTTCGCCTCGACCTCGGCTACTAGCGTCGGGTCGACCGTGCCCGACTCGATCTGGCTGCGCAGCTCAGCGAGCCGGTCGCGACGCACCGCGGGGTCTCCCTGGAACGTCGGGTCGGCGAGCATGTCTTCCACCACGGTCCACAGGCCATTGTCGGTCATGAACTTGTCGTAGTGGTACACCGGGATGGCAAAGGCTGTGGGGTGGGGCACGGCCTCGCCGATTGCAGCCAGAGCCCCATAGTGGGTGGCCTTCCCCCCAAAGACCGGAATCTTGGCTTCGAGGGCGTCCGTAAGGCTCGCGGCATCCGGGTCGAGGATGTCCCACTCGTCGGTGAGGGCGGTGACCGACACGTCCATGGGCTCGACCTCGATGGGATCAGGCTTGTTCGCCTCCCACCAGGCATCGGCCTCTTCCTGCGTGACCGGTCGGATCGACCAGTCCATGGCCCCCACCGTCAGCTCCACCCACTGCCCCTCAAGCGCCCGCAGCGACTCGTCGTCGAAGGCACCAATCGACGCCATGTTCGGCGTGCCGCGGTTCTGCGAGAGCACGTTGATGTGTGACAGCGGCGTCTGGAAGTCGTTGGTGATGATGCCCGCCACCACCGAGATATCGTTGGGAACGGCATCGAGCACCACAACCTCGCGGAACGCAGGAATCGCGGTCTCGAGGTCGTCGTCGGAGTAGAACGCCAGCTTCCCCATCGAGGTGCCGAGGTTGAGGGGCTGGTAGGTGATGCCGTCGAACAGCGCTTCGGTGGTGATGACCTGCACGTGCGGCGGCAGGTCAGCCACCTGCGCTTCCACGTCTTCGGAGGTGGGATGAAAGAACAGGTCGCAGCCGAACCAAGTGTTGGCCTGGATCTGGTCGTAGGCAGTGGCAATCAGCTCGGCGGAGGCCGTGTCGTAGGGGGCCACTTCATAGACCCAGACCCCTGGCTCCTCGTAGTAGGTGACCGCCCCCAGGATGAACCGCCGGTTGGGGCTGAAGTACTCCACGCTGTTGAAGGTGGCGAGGTCGGCCACCAGGGGCAGTCCGTCGCCCGAGAGGTGCTCGGCGCAGAACGCATAGTGGATGGGGTACTCCCGGCTGTTCTGCACATACAGCGCGTTTCCGTCTTGGCGGTCAACCACGGTCTTCGCGGAGCGGGCGCCTGGGATCGAGGCATCGAGCGGCTCGCTGGCCAGCAGCGCAAAGTCTTCCATGCAGCCGAGCTGCACCGCGAAGGGAGTCTCGCTGCCCCCCAGCAAGCAGGCCTCGGGGATGGTCTCGCAGGTGGAGGCGCTGCCGGTGTCGACCGCATCGGACCCATCCACAGGGTCGGCCCCTTCCTTGGTGGGGGTGCTACACGCCACGAGCGCGGCCAGGAACCATCGGCACATCGCGTTCACGAGCCCGCCCTCATCCACACTGGAAGTCGAACTGACACGTCTGGCCATCGGGGCAGTCGGCGTCGGTGTTGCAGGAGACCAGCCCTGGGATCTCCACGTTGCGGGTCACCGAAGACTCAACGATGAGCTCGACCGCCACGTCGGGCTCCGTGGACCCGAGGCCGGTTCGACTGAACACGATGATGGGCCAGCCAGACAGGCCGAGCGCCTTGAGGTCGTCGATCATGGCCCCCGAGAGCTCGAGGGCACCCGTGTCGGGCGTCTGGCAAGCGATCACCCCCTTGGTGCCTGCGTGGTAGCTGATGTTCACGCTAAGCTGGATCACGCTCCGATCGGGCTGGCCAGCCGGCGTCCACTGCAGCTCAACCGACTCGCCATCCACAAAGGTGATGGTCTCGCTGGAGACTTCGAGCGGAATGATTCCATGGGCGGTCATCGAAAACGGCGCAGTCGTGGCGTTTCCACCCGCTGCAAAGGTGACCATGTCTCCCTCCGAGAAGGGCGGCCAGGCCAGATCGACGTCGGCGGCGGGCTGGTAGTACCCCGCGACGGGCTCCATCGAGAAGCGGGTGACACCCGACGTGGTCTGCACCCCCTCCACCGTCACGGTGCCCACGTCGACCGCCGTGGGGTACGGCTGGCACACGTCGTCTTCCACGCAGGCCTCGGCGCTGTCACAGCCTGGGTCGCAGAATGGCACCCGCGGCGTGCGCAGCTCGCAGTCGCCTTCGGTCGCGGCCACTTCCCAGATCACGTTGCTGGGCGTGGGGCCATCGAGGACGGTTCCCAGGATGGCGGCCTCGCCCGGACGGTCACCGCGAGGCGGTGCCAGCTCCAGCTGAAACGTGCCCGTGCCATCGAAATCGGGCCGCTCCTCACCGGGGTCGCTCGCCGTGTCTGGCACGGTTCCGTCGAGGGGGATGGTCTTCGAGGGACTGCCGCATCCAAGCGCACACAGCAGCACTGCGGAGTGGCGCATCATGGCTCCAGCGCAAAGCAGTAGAAGCCGCCGTACGAGCCGGGCTGTCCCACTTCGGGCCGCCCATCGCTGCCAGCGGTAGAGCCCACGGGCGCGCAGCCGCCCACGCTCCACCAGGAGATCCACTCCTGATCGACCGTGCGGTCGTCGCGCGGCCAGGACAGGCCGATGCGGGGCTTGCTCTCGGCCGCGTCCCCCACCGCCGTGGTCCAGCTGTTGCAGTGGCTGTTCACCGGGGCATCGCAGTCGGTGCGGTACCCATCGGGGCCAGCACAGGCAGTCCTGCAGAACTCGTCGAGCAGCCCTTCATCTTCGATGGGCAGCGAGCAGTTCTCGCAGTCGTAGTGCTCGATGCTCAGGCCACCGGTGCTCTTGCACTCCTGCTTGCAGGCTTCGAGCCGCTCATCGCTGTCGGCATCCTCGTAGCAGAGGGCCGGATAGAGCGTGCCATCGGTCGAGGAGCCCGTGAGCATGTGGTGGTTGCGCTCGCTCGCGTGGTCGGCCCCCGGGTCCACCTCGCTGTTCGGCACCCCATTTTCATTGGGGAGGTCGTCGGCGATCTGGGTGTCGCCGTTCTGCGGCCGCGTGTGCAGCAGGTCGGCGGGCGAAGGCGCCACCAGTCGCCCGATGCGGTCGTACCAGGGGCCCTCGCCGATGCGGTCGATGGCGTTGACCGGCGAACCGTCTTCGCCTTCTCCAGCACTCAGAAAGGCGCGCCACTGCTTGGCCGACGCACCGGGCATGCTCATGTCGGCGATCTCGCCACAGATGCGGTCAGCGCCACGCAGCCCCGCCCCAAGCCCGGTCTCGCCATACCGAAGGTCGCCGCCAAACCCGTACTCGCTGCCGGACAGCCCCTGCAGCGCCACCCGACTGGTGACGAAGAAGCTGAACAGATCGAGTCCCTCGTCGGTCGTGCCGTGGGTGCCGCTGTCGGTCGATCCCATGCCACTGTCGGCGTGGGGCGCAGATGGAACATCCGGGGCCACGGGCAGGGGCGGCGTGCTCGGCGTGCACCCCATGACCGCCATACCAACGAGCAGAAGGACCGAGGCCAGTCTGATGCGCATGGAAGGCCTCCGAGAGGTGGGCGGGCAGAAGAGGCCGGCCTTCGAGGTCCGGCACATTCGCAGAATACCGCGAGGGGCTCAAGTCCCCGGCTCTCCTATTTTATCCCAGCCGCCCATCGCCCGTGGATTCCCCCCTGGAGTCGTCGCAGGAGCCGGGTCGCAAGCCAGATTCCGTCCAGACGCGCCGACATCGGCGGCCCGGTGTACCCACGCGAGGTCCGAGGCCGTGCAGATGCCCATCGCGAGCAGGTCGTGGAGTGTCTGGATCCACGAGCCAAGACCGGACCATCCGTGCGGGACCACCGAGGGGGAAGCGCCCGCATGCCTTGCCCCGAGCGCACTTGCAGATGGTGCAAATAAACTGGACGGATACGTCTCACCGCCAGTAGCATCCCAGGTGCCTGCACTGCGTGCACGGCCACTCAAACATGGGGAAACACACCATGGGTAGAATGCTTACAGGCCTGATCATCATGGCGGCGGTCTTCGTCGGTGCCATCACCAAGCACAGCACGCCCTCATCATTCATTGACCCGCTGTCGCTCGTGTTCGTGCTTGGCGTCGTGGCATCAGGTGCCGTGCTCTCCTTCCCCGGCCAGCAGCTCCTCGAAGCGCTGGTACCCGGACGCGCCCAGACGCCTGAAGCCATGGAACGCAAGGCGGCGGTCCTGCACCGGATGGCCGACCTCGCCATCTCGGGAGGCATCGCCGGAACCATGATCGGTCTGGTGTTGATGCTCCAGAACCTCGATGAACCCACCCAGATCGGCCCGGCCATGGCCGTGGCCCTCCTGACCCTCCTCTACGGGGTGGTGCTCGGAGAGCTGGTGTTTCGCGGAATAGTCCCCAGCGCGTCGGCTCCACCCAACATCACCGCATCCGCCACCGGCCGACGGGGCGCGGTCTCCATTTACATGCCGCTGCTCGGTCTGTTCTGCATCCTGACCACCTTCTTCGTGATGCTCTTGGCGATGGCCGACTTCGCGTGACGCTCGCGCGAGCGCTCGTGATACCCCCACCCAGTCCACTCCATACCGATGCGTCTACAGGGACGGGCCGGGTGCCGAGGTTGGGCCACGCACAACACACAGGCTGAGCACAATGAATGCACCACAGCCCCACATCTGGACCCGCCGCGTGGGCATGCTGCTTCTCTCTGCAGCCTGCTGCGTGGGAGCCTGCCAGTCACAGTCCGGGAAGTCGAGCAGCGACACGGGCATGGACTCCGGGTGGAGTGCTGGGGGCGAAGGCGAAGGCGAAGGCGAAGGCGAAGGCGAAGGCGAAGGCGAAGGCGAGAACACCGACGAGTGCGGCGGTACCCCGCCGGTCATACTCTCGGTCCAGTGCAGTGCGAACGGCACGAGGGCACCCGAACCGGGCGCCGATGAGCTGCCCATCCTGCTCCTCGCGCTCTCCGTCGAAGATGCAGACGCAGACTTGACGGAGATGACGGTCTCCATCTACTTCGACGATACGCTCGACGGAATAGTGTCGACTGCCGAGCCCTTCTACAATCCGGTGGTGGTTTCCTTGAGTGAAAACACCTGCGAAGAACCCGATGCAGATGTCAACCTCGACCTCTTCGTCAACGGCGTCACCCCGCGCTACAACCAGACCTATGAGTGGGGTGTGGTGGTCGAAGACGCCAACGGCTTCGCATCCGAGCTGGTTGTCTTCGAGTGCATCACGCCGTATGAAAATGGCGACCCCGGAAATGGAGAGGGGTAGGCGTCGGTCAGACCTTGAGCCCCGTCACGAGCGTGGGTGCGATCCGATGCATGTGAACCTGCCGACCAATGTTCTGGAGCTTCTGGAGTGCTGTATCGCCAAGGAGCAGGTGGAGGCCAAGCGGTGCAGGACCGTGCTTTCTGGCGGCGGCCATCGCAGCGAAGAAGTCGATCGCGAAGTCGGTTCGGTCCACCACCGTGCAGCGAGCAAAGCCGGCAGCGGTCAGCGCGGCCACATAGTCGCTCGGCGCACCCAGGAAGCTGCTGCTCGCCTGCTCCGCCCACGGCAGCGGGAAGTCAAGATCTGCGGGCACCGGGAGCATCACATCGTAGATGACAAAGCGTCCACCCGGCTTGAGCGCACGGAAGGCTTCCCGCATGAGCTGGGGCTTGTCTTCGATGTTCATGCCCACATGGATCATGTAGGCCGCATCGAAGACCCCATCCGCATACGGCAGGTCGAGCGCGCTTCCCTGCACGAGGGTGACGGTCTGCTGTAGATCGACCCACTGGGAGAGCTCGTTGCCCGCGGCGACGTATGAAGCAGTGAGATCGACCCCATCGACCCGACATCCCGTGGCTTGGGAGATGAACCGCGCCGGACCCCCGAGACCACAGCCGATGTCGAGCACGCGCTGCTCGGCAGACACGTCCAGGCGAGTCACAAGGTCCTCGGTGGCGGCTCGGCCCCCCACATGGAACTCGTCGACCGCGCTGAGGGTGTGCAGGTCGACATCTTCTGGCGAGCGCCCCATCGTGGCGAGCGCCTGTCGAATGGTGTGAAGCAGTCCGTCGCGCTCATAGTTGGCTGCGATGGAGTCGCCGTTGCCTACAACCGTCATGACCATCCCCGCTTGTACATGGGCGCTCGAGCCAGCGAACCACCAGCGAGTCCCCCACACGAAAGAGGGCCCCACTGGCTGGCTCGCTTGATCCGGCGCTGGACTACCGGCCCACCATCTTGCCGGGCACCACCACCTGGTCGAACTCGTCGCCCGTGAGATAGCCAAGGGCCAGAGTGGCTTCGCGAAGGGTGGTGCCTTCCTTGTGGGCTTTCTGTGCGATCTCGGCGGCCTTGTAGTACCCGATGTGGGTGTTCAGAGCGGTCACCAGCATGAGGCTCTGGCTCACGAGGGCCTCGATGCGCGCGATGTTGGGCTCGATGCCAGCAGCACAGTTGTCGTTGAAGCTGCGACAGGCATCGCCGATCAGGTTGGCGCTCATCAGCACGTTGTAGGCCATCACCGGCTTGAACACGTTGAGCTGGAACTGGCCGTGCGTGCCCGCAACGGTCACGGCGGCATCGTTGCCCACCACCTGAGCGGCCACCATTGTGAGGGCCTCACACTGCGTGGGGTTCACCTTGCCAGGCATAATCGAGCTGCCGGGCTCGTTTGCCGGCAGCACGATCTCGCCGATGCCAGTGCGGGGGCCGCTCGCGAGCAGTCGGATGTTGTTGGCGATGTGCATCAGCGAGACGGCCACACGCTTGAGCGAGCCGCTCATTTCCACCATCGCATCGTGGGCCGAGAGGGCCTCGAACTTGTTTTCTGCCGTGACAAACGGACAGTCGGTGAGCGATGCGATGCGTGCAGCCACCTTCACGGCGTAGCCCGGAGGTGTGTTGAGCCCGGTGCCCACCGCAGTTCCGCCCAGTGCGAGCTCGGTGAGGCGCTTCAAGGAGTCGCGCAGGGCAGCCATGCCGCGGTCGAGCTGGGTCACGTAGCCGCTGAACTCCTGCCCAAGCGTGAGCGGCGTGGCGTCCATCAGGTGGGTGCGCCCGGTCTTCACCACGCTGTCGAAGGCCGTGGCCTTGGCGTGCAGTGTGTCGCGCAGCGCCTGGATGTTGGGAATGGTGTGCTGGGCAACCTTCATGTAGGTGGCGATGTGCATCGCGGTGGGGAAGGTGTCGTTGGAGCTCTGGCTCTTGTTGACGTCGTCGTTGGCCTTGACGAGCTTGTTTTCCCGAAAGTCTGCGCCGAGCACTTCGGTGGCACGGTTGGAGACCACCTCGTTGACGTTCATGTTCGACTGGGTACCGCTGCCGGTCTGCCAGACCACCAGAGGGAATTCATCGTCGTGCTTGCCTGTGAGAACCTCGTCGCAGACCGTGGCGATGGCCTGTGCTTTTTCGGCAGAGAAGTGGGTCAGCTCCGCATTGGTGAGCGCAGCCGCCTTCTTCAGGATGGCGAAGGCATAGACAATCTCCATGGGCATGCGCTGCCCACCGATCTTGAAGTTCTGAATGCTCCGCTGGGTCTGTGCACCCCAGTAGCGGTCGTAGGGCACTTCGACCGGACCCATGGTGTCTTTCTCAATTCGGACGCGCATGACTACCTCGCTGATGAAAAGGCCGGCGTCGTATCCCGACGACCGATGACAGACGACCCTCCGCGCGCATGGATAGACGGACTTGTTGAAAAGGTCACGAGAGCGGCGAATTCGTGGCGTCAGGGCAGCGCTTCAGGCGACTCAGAACCCCATCGCAGCATAGAGACTCCACCCGAGAACGGCCATGGCGCCTACGCCTGAGAGAATCACGATCCCACCGATGCGTCGCAGGCGCTTGATCTGCCACCACATCAGCAGCCCGGTGAAGCCCCAGATCACCATGGCCATCCCCATCAGATCCACCAGCCACGCCCAGAGCCACTGCACAGTGACCGCACCGGGGTACACGTGCTGCGTGTGCAAGCGCAACAGAAGCTGGCGAGCCGTGGGCGCAGCCTGTCGCTCCCCCACCTGCTCCGCCTCGATCGCGCCCTTGAGGGGGTGGTACTCGATGCGCCAGAGCGTGTCGCCTTCCCGCACGTCGAACATCAGGCTCGGCACCCGATCCAGCGACAGGCCCTCCGCATCGAGGTGCCCCTCGACGGTGGGCCACTCCTGATCGCGCGACAGTGCGTACGGCACGGAGAGAGGCTCCATCGACTCCAGCGGATGCGTGCCTTCGGCCTCATTCGGCGTGGTGTACATCACCCCAGAGCGCCCATCTGGCTCGGCATACACGGAGTAGCGGCTTGCATCACTCTTTCCCCGGAGGCGGTACCGACCCACCCAGCGGATGTTTTCGGGCTCAGTGAGGCCTTCGGGCAGCTCGGCATGGACCGCCGCAGCGAGGGCGCTGAGCTCCGGTGGTGCCGCGAGCGGACTGTCCGCGAAGACTTCTCGACCAAAGGCCTGCATGCTCCGCGGATGCATCCAGTCCGGATGGTTGAACAGCAGCGCCGTGACCCCGTAGAGGCCCACCCAGGGAACCAGGAAGAGCCCAAAGTAGAGGTGCACGCGACGGGCGAGTCGGAAGCCCCGCTGGATGGCCCGACGGCGTCTCGCGGCGGGATTGGGGTTCGCGGCCATCAAAACTCCCGCCGCCCGAGTGCGTGATGCAGCAAAGCGCTGCAGACAAAGGAAGCAACGCAGGGCAACACACAATGGGCGAGTTCCGAAACCAGAGCAGGCCGGAGCTGTGGTTGCACGATGCTCTCCAGGGCAGGTCACGGACGTCGACTGGCCATCGAAGTAACGCTGAAGACCACAAAATGAAAATCAGTTTCAACGCGCACCGGAGCTTGGGAGGTCGGTGCTACGACTTCGTGTCAAGCGTTCCACAAAGCACATCTTCGCAGCCCTGAACGGTGCCCTCGGGCGGCCCCACCAAAACGAATTGAGGCGGCCATCCCACACCCTCTCTTCGTCTCGTGGCACGATACGGTCGCATCGGTCCACTCAGGAGTCGACATGTCCCCAGCCACCCGAATGTTCTCCATTGCCCTTCTGGCCGCAGCATGCGGCGGAGATACCGACAAAGGCACCGACTCGGCCTGCATTGAAGGCGCCGCACAGGACTCGGTCCAGGTGACCGTCACCGATTCCCTGAGCGCTCCCCTTCCCGATGCGGTGGTCACCTGGAACAACGGTGGTGAGGAGCAGCCCTGCGACGCTATCGGCACCCAGCATCTCTGCGGCCGAGACATTGTCGGGACCGTATCTGTGACCGGCACAGCCGAAGGCTACACACCAAAGACCATCACGGTCGACGTCGAGAGCGATGGCTGCCATGCCATTACCGTCCGGGAAGCCCTGCGACTGGATGCGGAGTAAAACGCGCGATCCTATTTTTCACAGACTGGGCGGAGACACGCTCAGCGCACCGGTTCCGACGCCGCACGCAGCGCCTGAGCTGGCGACGCCACCACCAATGGGGCTGCCGGCTGGGGGAGCGCACGGAGCCGGGCCTGTTCTGCTTCGCTCACGAAGCCGAGCATGCTGGCCTGATACAACCGGCCACCGCCGATCTGCATGGGGACGATGCACCAGTCCCGTTCCTGCACCCCAATGGACGTGCCGTTGGCCAGTGCCAAAGCGCCGAGGCCCGTCGCGAGCCCGGCCTGTAGGTGGGCGTTGGCGCGCGCCTTCAGCCGAGCGCCTTGTTTGGTCACCGCCGGCAGAGCGTGCCGCCCCACCACAAAGAGTCCATCGCCTGAAGCGGGTACGGTCTCGGTCCAGTCGGCACAAGCGGGTGCCGATGGCGCGGTGGCTTCCGGCCTCGCAAGTACCGGCACCGTGATCGCCTTCTTCGGTGCTTGGGCTTCTGCATAGACTTCTGCGCGGGCTTCCGCCCGGGCGTCGTCATCCATGAAGCCGAGCACATGCGCTGCGTACCAAGTCTGCCCCTCCTCAGTGTAGCGCTCCATGCACCAGTCCTGCTCATGGACGCCTGGTACGACAGCCTTCGAGACATGGGCAATTCCGGCAACGGCAAGCGCCTGCTCCGAGAGTCCTTTCCGCGCTTTTGCGCGGGCCGATTGCTCGCTCCAGGCCGGCCCCGAAGAAGCACGCAGATACAGCCCTTCAGGGGACTCGGGCAACACATCCACCCAGTCCGAGCACGTTCGCACCGCTGCTTGCTCGTAGGGCGTCGGCGTGGCCTTGAACGCAAAGTAGACCGGCTCGGGAAAAACAACCGCCCGGCGCCAGGCCACGCCATCAGAGACATGCACGCCACCCGCTACCGGACTGCCCAACGGTCGGACCTCCACACCCAGATGCCGACCGCGGGCAACCTCCACGTCGACCGAGCCTGTGCCCTGCAAGAACTCTCCCACCATCCGGTTCGTGCACTGGTCCGGTTGAGACTTGCAGCACTCCGCGAAGGCCGCAGGATCGTCAATGGTGCTCACCATCTTGCCCGTGAGCGTGTAAGACACCCGCACGGCATGGGCCTGCTCGACCCCCACCGCCCCATCGCCAATCCCGACCGCACCGAGCTGGGCGCGTGTGTTGATCGAGGTGTGTAGGACATTGGTGGTCTGCACCCCACCTCCCTCGATGAATTGCCAGGAGATGTGCTTGGAACATGCGAGCGCCATGCCGCTGGACTCGTCGAGCTCAGAGAGTCCCTCGGGAAGAAACCGGCCCATGTACGCCGACGGGTCTGTGTCGAAGCCGGTGCGCAAATAGACATTATGCATCGGTGAGAGACTCGGCCCGCTGGGGATTGCCGCCTTTCGACATCCGCCCAAAAGCAACAGTGCTACCGTCCACCAGGCCACCGTGAATCGCTGCAGTCTCGCCATGGGTTCCCTCCATCAGGCCGTTTCTCAAGCAGGCGCAGAAGCCCATCCGACAGCGCCGACACTTTGGTATCGTCGCAGGTTCCTCCCGATGATTTCAGGTGGTTTCAGGCGGCCCATCTATGTGCATTCTGCCCGCAAAAAATACACTGATTGTGCCGATTGAAACTCCACTTTGGATGTTGACTGCAAAGCGACAACCATCGCTTGGACCGCGTGGTCTCCGGCGCTACTCGGTCACAGGCCAGCGAAGGATGTTCTGCTTGATTGACCGAGGAAGAGGGGAGTCGATAGACTCAAACCGAAGGCTGGCGTGTTTGCTCCATCGAGTCGAGACACACCGCCCGGCCGGCGCTCGAGGCACGGCTCATCATCCACGGAGATCGTCTATGCACTCGCTCTTTTCCCGGTTGCCCTCACTGGGGCTCGCCGCTCTCCTCGCTGCGACGATCTGGACAGCGCCCGAAGCAGAAGCCCATCCCTTTGCGGCCACCGAGTACTCACTGCGCACAGCATTCAAGGCTTCCGACCAGGGGCTCGTGGCGTTTGTCGTTCTTGAAGTTCCCATCCCGGTGGTGATGAAGGGGATTGGCGTCACGAAAGAAGACGACCTGGCCACAAAAAAGCGAAAGGTGGCCAAGTACAACCAGTCCATCTGGAGCGACATGGCGGATGGGCTCACCTTGACCATCGACGGCGAGGCGGTCGAAGGCGAGTGGATGGCCATCGAGCATGAGCTCAACGGCAAGGCTGCTGAGGGGTTCTTCGTCTACATGGTGGGGTACGCGTTCGCCGACGCCGACGCGGTCGCTGCGAAAGGCCGCTACACGGTATCTGTCGTCAATACAGGATGGTCGAACGTACCCATGTGGTACTCCGGCTCAGCGGTGGCGCTGGAGCCTTGGACGGTGGATGCAAACACCGCGGTTGATGTGTTGGGGAAGAAATCTGAGCGAAAGCTCACCGACCCCGACCGATGGACCCGCGACGACACGATCCGGCACATGATCGTCGCGCTCAGCCGAGCTGAGCCCACACCTTGAGCAAAACCGCCATCTCATCTTTTCTGCACATAGAGACCTGCGACCCTGTGCGCCGCCTCGAAAGGCTGCGCCAAAGCAGCCAAAACGGCCGGTCGATATGGGTTGAGCCTTGCCCGGCCGATGGCTGTGCAATCGAGTTGTGGCAGTCCTCGCACGCTGATGAAAGCGAAAGCACGACAAATGGGCCATCACAATTGGTTTGCCAGGGGTCAATCGAATAGTCTCCTACCCCTCTGGGACGCCCTGAAGGCTGCTGCTTCTGCTTGCATCGCAGTCACCCTGCAAAACGGCGATCCCAAGCACCCAGTCTTCCTTCCTACCGACGAGGTCTGAAATGCTTACCAGCCTGCTCGCAGCTCTCCTGCTGGCTCCCGGGGCCGTGGACGCCGCCGAGTACCCGACGCCCAAGTACGAGCTTCGCCTCGACGACTACTACATCAACACCGTCGACTATCGGTTCCCGAGCGGTCTGCGCGTCCTCTTTCAGGAGGACCACACCCAGCCCATCGTCTCGATCACCAACTGGATCGACCACGGCTCCACGTACGACGGCCTCAACGAGAAGGGAGAGTCCGTCGAAGGCCTCGCACACGTCGTGGAACACCTCGCGTTCCGGGCCAAGCACGGCGACCTGCCGAAGAACTGGGACGTCATCGCCCAGCTCGGGGGCATCCTCAACGCCTCCACCAGCACCGACTGGGTCAACTACATGACCGTTGCGCCGGTGGACTCGCGGGTCATGTTGATGCGCGTCGAAGCGCTGCGCCTCAATGATGGCGTGGCTGGCGTGACCGAAGAAGACGTCGAGGCAGAGAAGTCCATCGCCCGCAACGAGCTCCGGCAGGGCTACGAAAACGGCGCAAACGGCTCGGCTGCAGTGCGCACCGCCATGGTTCACCTTCCCAAGCTGTTGTGGCCAGACGACCATCCATACCGCAACACCACCATCGGCACGCACGACACCATCTCCAACATCACGCTGGGCAGCGTGCAGCGCTACGTGCGCGAAAACTACCGGCCAGAATTCTCCACCATCGCGATGGTGGGTTCCTTCGACACTTCCCAAGGGAAGCCGATGGACCTCATCTTCCAGGCGTTCGCAGATGTCGAACACCTGCTGATGGCTCCAGAAAATGCCGAGGCCTACAAGAAGCTCACCGATGCGCAGGAAAAGGACGAATTCTTCGCAAACTGGGTCAACAACACCCTCGTTCCCCACCTGCAGGAAGCGGCAAAGACCCCAGCTCAGTCGCGCGTGGACTGCGACAACCGGGCGGAGCCACCGCCACTGCAGTCCGACGAGATCGTCAAGATCTCCGGCATGGTCGACAACGTCACTGCGGTTGCCGCGTGGTCGCTGCCCGCCGGGTACTGCTCCGACGACATCAACATGCAGGTCGCGGCCTACTCGCTGCAGAACTACATCCTACGGAGCCTTGACCCCACGTACGACCCGCTGAAGCAGGAGTCTTCGATTCGAGGCTTCGGCTGTGGTGCCTTCACCGATCGCGAAGGCAGCACCATGTTCTGCTACGTGGAAAAGGGCGCCATCTCGAAGAAGTCTGCAGAGCAGATCCTCGACGACATCTCCGATGCGCTCTACCTCCAGACCGCTCCGATCGACGCCGTCCTCAAGCCCTTCTACGAAAACAACCTGGCGTACCAGCGTCTGTACGGCATCTCGTCCACGCTGAACATGACCGACAACATCGCATCCCTCAGCGGCCGGTCGTTCTATCTCGCGTCGCACGCCCACTACACGGGCCAGCCGACCTTCTTCTCCGACAGCATCAAGTCGTACCAGGAGCTCCAGCTCGAGCGGGTGCGTGAGATCGGCGGGAAGTACATCACGCGCGACCGCATG
>CAJWOS010000095.1 GCA_913044235.1 uncultured Pseudomonadota bacterium | reverse complement strand
CGGCCGGATCGAGCACCAGCAGCATCCGCAGCCGCTCGGTCGCCGGGGCCAGTCGACCCTCTTGGGCCAGGCTCAGCGCCTCGTCGTACAGCGAGCCGGGAACATCGACCCCGGAGTCATGCAGGACACGTGCGATGTGCTCTGCGGCACCGGAGCCACCCTCACCACGAAGGGACTCATCAAAAGCGACGACGCTGGACTGGGACATTTCGAACTTCCTGGGCGGGCCGGGAGGGGGACCCGAAGAGCAGGGCGGAGGCAGTGTTTCGGAGACGGCCGCTGCGCTCAACACCCTGGGGTGCATGCCGGAGAGGCATGGAGCGCTTCGCCAGGCGGCGATGCGGACTCTCTGCGGGGTCGCTCGGATGGTGCATCCAAACGGTGCAGTCAGAAAGGAAACCAACTGCCTTCTTGACATAGCAAGACGGGATCGCCGCGTCTACCCCCTGCTGCTGGAACCCATTGGGGTACCATGGCTTCGCGCCCATCGTCTCGCGAGTACGCCATGGAACCTCCCGACCTGAAGAACAGCTTCTTTCGTGTCTTCATCACCTACCTGACCGCCGCTGCGGCAGGGTCGATAGCGTTTTTCTCAGCGCCCGACATGGACCCACTGATGCGGATTCTGGTCGCCGACGTCGTCGCCACTTTCGTGGTGTATGCAGCGAGTGTCGGAGCCGCCAACACGAGCTTCTACGACGCCTACTGGAGCGTGGCTCCGCCCCTACTGCTGGTGTTGGCATGGGCCTTACCCGAAGCCACGGGAGCCGATGTCACACGGCAAGCGATCTTGCTCATCGCGCTCGGCTACTGGGGCGCGCGACTGACCTGGAACTGGGCTCGCGGGTGGACCGGGTTGGACCACGAAGACTGGCGGTACGTCGACTTCCGAAAGCGCTTCCCCGCACCCATCTTTGAGCTCGTCAATCTGACCGGCCTGCACTTCTTTCCCACGCTCATCGTCTTCCTTGCACTGACGGGGGGGCTCTTCGCCTGGACGTCGCCCTCCTCCGTCGGTGTGCTCGCCTGGCTCGGGGGGGCGGTGACGGTCGCCGGGACCACCCTGCAGCTCGTCGCCGACAACGATCTCCGTGCCTTCCGAAACGCCCATGGCGGCACCGGTCGTATCCTCGACACCGGCGTCTGGACCTGGTCGCGGCACCCGAACTACTTTGGCGAAATTTGCGTTTGGTGGGGCGTATGGCTTGTCGGTGCCGATGCCGCAGCCCCGTTGTGGACCATCACCGGCCCCCTCGCCATCACCGGCCTGTTCGTGTTTGTGAGCATTCCTCTGATCGACAAGCGAATGGCCGCCCGTCGAGAAGGGTGGAACGAACATGTCCGCAAGACTCGTTCCCTGCTGCCCCTGCCCCTCCGCCGATCATCGGGCCCTCGTGCCGCTGCCGAGTCTCACACCCGGTAGCGTGCCTCCAGCACGCGGCCTGACACCGACCGGTCTCGAGGGGAAACGGACCCCTGGGCGCCCTGCCAAGCTCGTCCTCAGCGTACCGAACCCCTCAGCGAGGTCGCCTGTCCACGCACGCGCAGCGCGTCGAACGCAGCGGTCCACCCCCGAGCAAGCACGCCGGGCTGGTCGAGGATCCAGGTCGGCTCGATGGCCTCACCGCACGACGGACAAAGGCTCGCTTCCGGACGGACGCGATGCCCACAATGACCGCACGACACCCGCGCCCGCTGGTCCAGCACACGACGGGTCTCCCGCACGGTCCATGCCACCCCGCCAAGCACCATCGAGAAGAGCGCCACCAAGACAACCATGAGGACTGGCATGAGTGGCAAGAGTGCCAGCACCACCACCACGCCACCGGTTTCCAGGCGCAGCCACACCTTCGAGAGCTCGAACGTGTGCAAAAACTCCAGGATTTCGCTACGCGCCCACGTGAGCGCAGCATTGATCCCGATGGCACCGCCTACCGCTGCAGCTGTGACTGCGGGGGGGCGATCGGCGGCCACCGCCGTGGCGAGGGCTGCACCGATGGGGTCGCTCGCGGCTGCAGCCGGACCAGTCCCAAGGGCGAGCGCATCGGTCTCGGGAAGTCCCATCGTCGCGAACAGCAGTGGTGCGGCGAGCGCACCGAAGGCACCCACGACCTTGTCGAGGTGCACATCTGCCAAGAGCTCTTCGAAGTCGGGGTCGTGACGGGCCAGAGTCTCGAGGGCAGCGAAGACGAGGCCGAACAACACCGCGGCTGGCGACACGAGCCAAGCCAGACCGTCTGGAATCGTGGCTTCGCCGTTCCAGACCAGCAGTGCCGCGATGGATTGAACCACGGCGAAGGTGACTGCCGGACGGGCTGTAGCCGTGATGGCTGGCGTGAGGTGGAGTGCCAGGAATCGAACCAGAGCGAGGTCCATCACACCTCCAAGAGACGTGCGGCGAGCTCACTCACCGTGGGAATGTCGGCCGCAGCCAACAGGTGTAGAGAGCCGGCCACGGTGCCGACCACCGCCAGAGTGCTCAACAATATGGCGCCGACCAGCAGGGCGGGCACCCCCCACTCGACCACCGACATAGGCCGATGGTCGGCCTCCCACCGCAGTCGTTGACGAATCACCATCAAGCCGCATTCCACATACGCCGCCGTAAACGCAAAGCCGACTCCGGCCAGGACTGCGCTGCTCACTATCGGTAAGGGTGCCACCGCCACATTGACCAGGACGCTCACCGAACCGAGGAATGCGCCGACCAGCTTGATCGTGGTTCGGGCCGTCAGCCGTCGTGCAGGTGTGAGCCACAGCAGCGGCCGGCGCAGCAGCGTGACATGCAAGACCAGTAGCGCCAGGATCTGCAGTCCGGACTGCAAGAGAGGCACGGCACCCACAACAAAGCTGGCGGCGCCGACCAGCCCGTATCCAACCAGTCGCCATCGCCATCGTCCACGCTCGAGCCGCTCGGGCAGATCGCCCGTGCCCCATGTCGCAAGGGATGCCCCACAGTGCGTGCAGTCCAGCCCGCGCAGAAGGTGGTAGCGCTTTACCGGCTCGGCGCACCGCCCACACCGCCCCCGAAGGAGCAAGGCGTCATGATGGGCTTTGAGATCCAGCACACAGCCTCCGAAGCAGGCACCAACCTTCTGCGCCGTACGTTTCATGCGTGAGAGTATTCAACCATTCGCGGATTTCAGCACACACGTCACCGCCCGGCTCCCGGACCGGCGCGGCGATGCACTGGTGTAGGGTCGCGTCCTCTCCCCAGGGTCTCATGCCCGTCCAACGCTTCGATCTGCTCTCCTCACGCGTCGGTCGACTGACCGCGTTCTTCCTGCTGTACTTCACCCAGGGACTGCCCATTGGCTTCTGCGGTGGTGCCGTCGCGGTGTACTTGCGTCGAGGCGCGCTCGGGGTCGACGAAGTGGGTGCGTTCATCGCCGCCGTCTACGCCCCCTGGGGCGTGAAGTGGCTGGCGGGACCCGTCCTGGACCTTGTGGGCTCCCGCAGGCTCGGCCACCGACGCGGCTGGATTCTGCTGGCCCAGGCGCTCATGATTCTGGGCCTGCTGTTCGCGGGAACCCTCGATCCAGTGGCCGAGCTGCCTCACTTCACCACCGCCTTTGTGGCCGTCAGCGGTGCTGCGGCACTCCAGGATGTGGCCATCGATGCCCTCGCCGTTCGTACCCTTCCCGAGCAGGAGCGCGGCATGGGCAACGGACTGATGTTCGCCGGAGCTTGGATCGGTCAGGCGGTCGGCGGCTCAGGGATGCTTTATGTGGCGGCTGCATCCGGCATGGGACTGACACCTGCCTACGGCGTGCTCGCGGTCCTGGTCGGCATGGTCTGGACCACAACGCTCCTCGGGGTGCGGGAAGCCCATCCACCGCCCGCCTTCCAGAGCATCACCGTCGTGGCCCGGGTGGCCGGCCACTACATCCTCGACACCATCCGCGCGATGTTGGGGACCGGTCGGTCTTGGGCCACCCTTGCCCTGGCCTACCTACCGCCGGGCGCCATGGCACTCGGTCTGGCCCTGTCAGCCACCCTCGCCGTCGAGCTGGGTCTTACAGACGAGGAAGTCGCTACCCTGGGTCTCATCGGCGCACTCGGTGGGGCGACCGGGTCCATCCTGGGGGGCTGGATCTCGGATCGCCTGGGACACCGACGCATGCTGGCGGTCTATGTGGGCCTCACCCTGGTGCCAGCCATCGCACTGGCCTGGTCAATGAGCAGCGCCGGATGGGTGATGCCGCAGCTCGATGCTCCGGCTCCACCCCACCATCTGGTCACAACCTTCTGGCTGGCCTCGGGCAGCTACGGGTTCGCATCCGGGCTCGCCTACGGCACCCGAATGGCACTCTTCATGGGAGCCTGCACACCCAGCGTCGCTGCCACACAATTCACGGCCTACATGGCGATGATCAACCTCGGCACAAGCACCGCAGCTTGGTGGCAAGGCTGGGCTGTGGAGCGCTGGGGCTACCCCACCACTCTCGGGATCGATGCTGCGGTCGGTCTGCTATGTCTCCTCACGCTCCCGTTCGTGGGAGCCGCCGCGCCGACCGAAGCGCGATAGTCGCTGCGGCGACGGAGGTGTCCATGCCCGCAGACAACCCACCCAAAGTGCTCCTGCTCGATGTGATGAGCACACTGGTGACCGATCCCTTCTATGAAGTCATGCCTGCCTTCTTCGGCATGACCTTCGACGAAATGATGGCGACAAAGCATCCCACCGCGTGGGTGGAGTTCGAGCACGGGCGCATGAATGCCGGCGAGTACCTCGACCAGTTTTTTGCCGACGGGCGGGACTTTGACCGGACCGGACTCATGAAGGCGGTCCGCGGTGGCTACGACCTGCTGCCGGGGATTGGCCCCCTGCTGGCCGAGCTCAAGAACTTGTCGGTGCCCATGTACGCCCTGAGCAACTACCCGGTGTGGTACCGCCTGATCGAAGCGGAGCTTCAGCTGTCGCGCTTTCTGGACTGGGCCTTCGTTTCTTGCGACACGGGCGTGCGCAAGCCCGACCCTCGTGCGTACCTGGGGCCTTGCGCCTCCCTCGGTGTGTTGCCCGAGTCGACACTATTCGTAGACGATCAGGTCAAGAACTGTGCGGCGGCCGAGGCCGTGGGTCTGCGGGCCGAGCTCTTCCAAGGCGCCGATCGACTTCGCGAGCGACTTCGCAGCGAAGGCATCCCGCTGCTGCGCGCTGGATAGCGCTACCAGAACCGTCGAGACCGCCTCGGGCGTCGGGAACCCCGCGACCGTTCATTAGAGGAACCCTCTATGCGGCGCTTTCGACCGATCGGCGCTTCTCCCACCACAGAGCACTCGCGATCGATGCGCAGGATATGACCGTTCCGGATGCGTGCGCTCGAGAGCCCCATCGACTCGGCGAGCTCCGCATGCGCCTCGAGGTGCATCGGAGTTCCATGCACCGGGACCACGCACCGTGGCTGCACGCGCTCATAGAGATCCCGCAGCTCGTCTCGACGAGGATGGCCACTCACATGCACCTTCGCATCGGTGGCCTCCACGATGCGGATCCCCCGCTCGCGAAGCAGGCGCTGCACCCGATCGATGGGCAGCTCACAACCCGGAATCCGTCGGGCCGAGTAAATGACCGTGTCGCCTTGCTCGAGGTACATGTCGCGCAGGCGATCTTCCGCGATGCGGGTGAGTGCGGCCCGAGGCTCTCCCTGTGAGCCCGTGCACACCATCAGCACGCTCCGACGGGGGATGAACCCGAAGTCACGGGGTGGAATCACCGCCGGCATTTGGTCGAGGTACCCTGCAGCCTGTGCGGCCTCGACGGTGCGCCGCAGCGAACGTCCCACCAACACCAGCTGGCGTCCCGTCTCGTGAGCGACCCGAGCCAGGGTGTGCACCCGAGCTACGTTCGAAGAAAACAGCGTCACAGCAACTCGATGGGACTGTTGTCCCACCAGCTTCACCAAGGGCGCCACGAGGTCGGACTCCGAAGGCGTCCATCCGTCGAGGTGCGCATTCGTGCTGTCCGATACGCAGGCATGGATCACCTCATTCCGGAGCGCATCGAGGGCCCGCTCGTCGGTGCGGAGGCCGACGAGGGGATCGGGGTCAAGCTTCCAGTCACCGGTGTGGAGGACTTTTGCCGCAGGGGTTCGCAGCACGAGCCCGCCCATTTCGACCGTGCTGTGAGTGAACGGAATGCGCTGAAGGTCGAACGGACCCACCTTGAAGCGCCCCGTCTCTTCGATGACCTTGATCGGAACATCGCGTCCGAGTCCTGCTTCCTTCAGCGCAGGCTTGAGGAACTCCGCAGCGAACCGGGTGCAATAGACCGGACAGCGCAGCAGAGGCCACAAATCAACGACCGCACCAAGGTGGTCCTGGTGGATGTGGGTGATCACAATCCCCCGAACGGTCTCCGCCCGAGCCGCCAGGAACTGGATGTCAGGAAAGAGTATTTCGGTGTGCCGGGGCCCCTTCCGGGCAAACATCACCCCACAGTCCACCACCAGCCACTGCCCCATGTAGTGGTAGGCATTCAAGTTCATGCCGATCTCGCCCGTGCCAC
Source organism: uncultured Pseudomonadota bacterium (assembly GCA_913044235.1). Classification (GTDB taxonomy): domain Bacteria; phylum Myxococcota_A; class UBA796; order UBA796; family UBA2385; genus CAJWOS01. The sequence continues at coordinate 9,847 of CAJWOS010000095.1, read as the reverse complement.
CGAGCGGGAGAAGGTGCAGTCCGCCGCGTTTCATGGTTTCAGGCTGCCGAAGGGGAAAGAGGGGGTGCGCACGCGAAGCGCTGCACGGCAAGGGGGAGGGCCCGCAGTCGTCGCCGCCGCGCTGACCGGACCCCCTATCGTTGCGAGCAGCCCAAACAAGCCACCGTCCGCTCTCTGCCGACCGTCTGTTCAGCCGGCCATCATCTCCAGCGCAGACCCGTACTGCTTCTTCGCTTCGGGATCTCCAATCTCCAGCCGACATCCGACAATCCAGAGCCGGTCATCGTCGGGATGAGGTCGCACGTTGGTGCACTCCACTCGCACATCAAAGTTTCCGATGGTCTCCGCACGCAGCATGCCCGAGACGGTCTCGCCCACGCCAGCGGGGCCGTCGCCAACCGGAAACTCAATGCCGATTCCCTCTTCCGAGAGGTCGTAGACGTCGAGCGTCTCACCCGCTGAAGTCATGATGGTCCACGCACCATCTGCCATCAAGCGCTGCGACTGCCGCTGTCGGCCCGCGCCCAGCTGTACGGGCACCGAGAGGATCCATCGCTCCCGACCGTCAGCCTCAATGATCTCCGCCACCGCATCGAAGTTTGCACTGTCCCGCCACCGGATGCGCACCATGGTGCCCTCTTCGATGTCCGCGTCAACCTGTTCCGGATCGTCTGGTGTGAAGAGAAACAGGCCCAGCTCGGCATGCGGCGACAAGACGAGTCCGCTCACGAGCTGGCCGTCGACGGCGAGGACTGCGGTTCCCTTCATCGAAGCTCCAAAGGACTTTGTGCGGCGGACGGATGGGGCGGCGTAGGTCGAAACTGCCGGAGCCATGGTGCACCTCTCGTGGCGATGTGCCTCCTGATTGCGGAGACACCCCTCCATCGCATCCCCCGCTCGCACATTGAGGCTCGATTTTCAGATTCATGCTTTCGGCCGATCGGGCCGGCCTCCCGCATCGCTCCGCTCATCCGCGCGGATCAGGAGCAGCGCGGGAATGATCAACACTGAGAGCGCTGCAGCCCACGCGAGCCCATCGCTCGCCCCAACCCCACCCTCGTCCGGCGCGGCCACGATGTGGACAATCAATGCGTTGTGCCCCATGTGGGCGACCACGCCGGGCCAGACCGAGCGACTTCGCACGGCGATCACACCAAACAGGAGACCGAGCAGTCCGGTGGTCAGCCACCGCTCGGGCGAGACGTGAATCAGACCGAACGCCAGAGCCTGCACCACCAGCGCCAGCACCAGCCGCGGCCGACGCACGGCCCGGAGGCCCCGCGGCAACATCACGCCAAGCAACGCGCCGCGAAAGAACAGCTCTTCGAAGCAGCCTGGAACAGACCAGATCAACACACCCCCGAGCGGCTCCGAAAGCTGTGCGAACGTGTCCATCGACATCTCGACCAGCTTCCCACCCCACTCATGCATCCGGGTGTATCGACGCTGAAGGTACACCAACACCATCGCCGTAGGCACCGTAGCCAGTGGCATCAGGGCAGCCCCACATACGCTGCGAAGGTTCGGTCGATGCAGGGCCAGGGTCGAGCGTACGTCCAGCCCCAACAGAATGGGCGTCAACAAGGCCAGCCCCCCGAGGCCCAGGACCTGCCCGAGGAGGAATGCAGGAACCACGGCCTCGCCTGCAGCCATCGGCAAGACGTTCATCGCCCAGAAGCCAAGCCCAAATAGCAGCAACGCCTCGAGGCCAAAGCGCCCTTGCGCGTGCCGGGCGCGCGCCACGTTGTGATCGCCATGGTTTGTCTCCGCATCCTGCGCGACTCCAACGATCCAGCCAAAGGCCACAAGCGAAAACGCCAGGGTGGTTCCCACCCCGAGCCCCCACTCCCACGGCGTCCCCCCGAAGACCGCCAAGACCAGAGGACCACCGAGTGGCAGCCAGACGAGATCAAGCACCAAGCCCGCCGTGGCCAAGTAAAAAACCAGAACGATCGGGAGCACCGAGCGCATCGTGGCCGCACGCACATCCCGCGCTCCCACCGCAGCGGCCACAGCCACCACCATCGCACTCATGGGGGTAAGCGCAGCGACGAGCATGCGTCCTGGATGCATCCACCATCCCCACACAGGGCCCGCAAGCAGCCCACCCACGCAAAGCATCGCGACCATGCCCAAACACAGAATCCAGGTTCCACCGAGGCGCACCAACGCTCGCTCCACACCCCGCAAGCCTGCCGTACCCAAGGTCTCATCCCAGCCAGACACACGATTCCGCGACACCGCATCGATCACGAGATTGCTGCCAAGCAGGAAGACGATGCATGCCGCCAGGACCTCAAAGAGATCGAGGCCGCTCGGCAGCTCGGGAGACAGCCAGCGGCCCTTGAACCACCCAAATGCGCTGTCCTTGCCGGGCTTTGGACCATGGGACTCAACTCGAAGCACATGGTACGGCCGATAGGTAAATCCATGGGCTTCGAGGCGACGGTCTCGTTCATCGGAGACCTCACGGTGCAGACACGACCACACGTGGTCCCGCTGAGAGTCGGTCCCTGCATCCTCGGTCCAGATCGTCAGGCGTCCGTCCCAGTCTCCCTGCTCCGGCCGGTACAGGTCGTATTGCATCCCGACCTGCGCCGACGGATCTCCTGGTGCCACGGCGGTCCAGGGCACATTCAGGAATCCCGGCAGAGATCCATCCACGCCAACGATGGGCAGCGCTGCCGGCGTGCAGAGGGGCTCGGGCTCAATGGTTTTGGTGTGCTCTTTGGTCTCTTCGTCCGGCAGCGGAATCAGCGACGCCAGCTCCACTTGAGCGCTCAGCGCCGCCAGCCCCACTCCCATGAGAACAAAGCTCAAGAGGTACAGCGAAAAGTACTTCTGACGCACAACCTGCACCAGCTCCGATCGCAACACCGCACGCAGGATGTTCCATCGCGGGGCGCTCACTGCGGATCCAGCCGGGCTGCGCGGTTCAGGCCATCCATCCAGTCCAGCGCAAAGACACAAATCAAGAGCACGAGCGAAGCGGCGAGCAACGCCACCCAGGAGGGCACGAAAATCACGGCGCCACCGGCAAACATCGCCACGATAATCGAGTAGCCCCCAATCGACGCAGCCTGCTGGCCCGACTGGGACAGGATCGCCGATGGCAGGACCAGCGAAGTGACGAGGATGCAGCTCGCGAGAACATCGCTCACGACCTCTGCCCAGCCCCGCGATTCACTATCCACCACCCCCTCGAAGCCGAACACTGGCAAAAAGAGCACGAGCGTTGCAGCGGTCAGCAGGAACACCATGGCCAGTGCCCGGCTGAGGAACACCACCCAAGCGGGCACCGCCAGCGTGGACTGGGTCTCAAAGATTCCCGCACCCCGGTCGGCAAACGTGCCGAAGAGCATCACCAGATAGCCGAGCAACGAAATGACCGAGACGCTCAGACAGTGGACCAGGTCGCAAAATTGAATCGGATGGCCCAACAGGACCGGCAAGGGCGAGTCGCGCTCTGCCGCCTCAGATTTTGGCTTCAGCCGATGCAGAAAGATCGGCCAGGCAACCTCACGCGAAGGCAGTCCCTGTGCCGCGACCAAGCCTTCAAAGACCCCATCCTCGACCTCGTCGAGAGGCGCCTTCGCGTCGCCCCGGGTGTCCTCGGTCTCCCACACGTGGACCGTCCAAAGGTAGCGATCGCTCCTCGACACACCCACCCGCCCAGCATCGCCGACCACGAGGTCCAACCGCTCTCCCAGGCGAGTCCCCAACCCAGGGCCCGGTATCCAAGGGCCCACCCCCAAGTCTGCCCGCCCGTCCGAAACGGCAGCCTGCGGGTCGTCTACCCAGAGGACCTGCCAGCCATCCGCCTCGTATTCGATGGCTACCGGCAGCTCCTCCGGCGTGTCTGTCGACAGCGCCACCACTCGATCCCTCTGCTCGGATTCCTTCATCTCGATGAGGATGATCACCAGCCCCCCAAGCACCACGGGAAGCACCATGGAAGGGATCAGCATGCGGGTCCAAAGCTCCCGGGTGCGCAGCATTCGCAGCAGCTCCATGCGGGTCAACACCACGAGACTGCGCCAGACTGGACTCACTGAGGGCTGCCCGCGTCTCTCGACCGCACGAGTGATCGAAAGACCGCCCGGAGCGAGTCGGCACCGTGGGCAGCACACAACTCCGCAGGCGTGCCGATGGCGGCCACTTGCCCCTCCAGCAGAATGAGAACCCGATCACAGACTTCCTCGGCTTCTGCAATGACATGCGTAGAGAGCAGCACCCCCGCCCCCCCGTCGCGCGCACGAACCACAAAGGACAAGAGCTCTTCCGAGGCCACCACATCCAGCCCGCTCGCGGGCTCGTCGAGGACCAGCAGCGGCGGTTCGTGCACAAAAGCCACCGCCAGTCGGGTGCGCTGGAGCATACCGGTGGACAGCGTGGAGATGAACTGAGACGAAAAGGAGCTCAGGCGAAAGGTTCTGATGACCCGCTCTACTGCCGCCGCTGCATCGCGAACCCCTTGAACCCGAGCCGTGACATCCAGCACCTCTCGCACCGTGAGCCGAGCCGGTAGCCCCGAGGTGGTGCTCAGATAGCCCAGGTTCCGCCGCGCCCGAATGGGTTCGCGATGCACATCGACACCCAACAGCCGCGCGGTTCCCTCGTCGGGCTTCTCCAGTCCCACGAGCATGCGGAGCGTTGTGGTCTTGCCCGCCCCATTGGGGCCCAGCAGGCCGAACACCTCACCCGGTTCCACAACGAAGGAGATTCCATCAACGGCTGTCTTCGTGGTTCCCCCAGGCTGTGGCCAGCGCTTTGTGAGGCCCTCCACTTCGATTCTCCGACTCACGCCTCATCCTCGATGTTCGGTCTGCCCCGAAACCATGCCACAAATCTTCTGGCAAGTCCCCATACCGGGCTACGACCGCCACGCGTCCTCAATCTCTTGAACTCGTAGTCCATCCCACAGGACGGCCCTCGTGCGAGCCGCACAACCCACAAACGGCGCCGTCCTCCCGCAGCTCGTGCAGCTCGCGCTTCCGGTGATCGGCCTCAACATCCTGCAAGTCTTGGCTCTTGCCGTCGACACCGCGATGGTCGGCCGCCTGCAAGGGGCCTCCACTGCGCTCACGGGCATGAGCTTCGCGACCCAGCTCTCGTTTCTGTTGATGGTCCTGATGATCGGACTCACGGTGGGAAGCGTAGCATTCGTGGCTCGGGCCCATGGAGCCAGGGACCGCGCACGGGTCGACCACATCGTTGCCCAGTCGAGCACCTTGGCAGTCTCCCTCGGTCTCATCGTGGCTTTGGTGGGAAACATCATCGCCATTCCCCTCCTTCGCATCCTCGGCGCCGAAGGAACCGATCTGGAGGCAGGACTCGCCTATCTGCGTCCGTCGTTGCTTTTTGCGCCGGCGACCTACCTCAACATTCTCCTGGCCGCTTGCCTGCGCGGCGTGGGCAATACCCGCCTCGCGTTCTTCGTGGCCCTGGGCAGCAACGCACTCAACGTCGGACTCAACTATCTGTTCATTCTCGGCGGCGCGGGATTTCCCGCGCTCGGCCTCACCGGTGCGGCCCTGGGCACTGGCCTGTCCCAGCTCGCCGCCGTCGGAACCCTCCTGCTCCTGCTGGCCAACGGCGCCGAGCCCGCTCTTCACATTCAACCCCGCATCGCGCGAATCGACCGCACGCTGATCTCGGATCTGGTGCGCATCGGTGCGCCGGCCGCAGCCGACATGCTCATCCTCAATGCAGGTTTTTTGAGCATCGTGGGCATGCTTGGACGCATCGACTCCCTCGCGGTCGCCGCACACGGCATGGGTCTCCGGGTGCAGGCCCTTGCCTTTGTCCCCGGAATGAGCATCTCTCAAGCCATCGGGGCCCTGGTCGGCCAAGCACTTGGTGGAAACAATCCCGCCCGAGCACGCACGGTGCTCCGCTACGGTGCCGGGCTCTGTGTGGCCGTCATGAGCACTCTTGCTGCCATCATCATCTTCGGTCGCGTACCGATCATCGCGCTCTTCGACATCGATCCCATCGGTCCGCTCGGCCTCTACGCCCAGGAATGGATGCAGCTGCTCGGATGGTGCATGCCGGCTGTGGGCCTGTACATCGCGTTCGTGGGCCTCTTTCAGGGCAGCGGAGCCACGCGCACTTCTCTGCGCATCAACGCGCTCATGACCCTCCTGCTGCAGATTCCCCTCTCGTGGATCCTGGGCTTCTCCTTTGGCATGGGCACGTTCGGCGTGTGGCTGGCACTGCCCCTGGCCTTCGTGGGGAAAGCCATCTTGGGGGGTATCTATGTGGTCCGCGGGGACTGGGCGAAGACCGGTGCTCGCGTGTAGTCTGCCGCACTCCTCCTGTTCCTCCCACACCCCAGGCAGTGGCCATGATCACTCCCTTCCACCTCGCCCTTCCCGTTCATGACCTGCATGCCGCTCGAGCCTTCTACGGCACCCGGCTCGGCTGCGCAGAAGGCCGCTCGGCGGAGCGATGGGTCGACTTTGATCTCTTCGGACACCAGCTTTCGCTCCACCTTGCCGACACCGCGGGCATCCAGGCCCACAATCCGGTCGACGGCGATGCGGTGCCCATTCCGCACTTCGGCGTGATCCTCACCTGGGAAGACTGGCACACGCTCGCCGACCGCCTTCGCACCACCGACCAAGCGTTCGTGATCGCACCGCGCATCCGCTTTGCAGGGCAGGTGGGAGAGCAGGCCACCATGTTCTTTCTCGACCCATCTGGGAACGCTCTCGAGTTCAAGAGCTTCCGCGACCCGGCCCGCATCTTCGCCACGTAGGCAGACCCAAGGGTCAGGCCTCGCGGGTGCCCAGCATGAGCCGCCACTCGTGCAGCTGTTCCTCAAGCTCCTTCAGCGAAGCGCGGTCCAGATCATCGTGAAACAGTCTCACACGGGCGTTGTGATCGAACGCAAACCGAAGCATCTCCAGCTCATAGACCTCTTCCATTCGCTTGATCATCTTCGGCACTGCCGGATCGGGCAGTTCCATCGATGTGGACCCGTCCGAGCCGTAGATGTGCGGGTTGAGCAGCACCTCGTTCACGATCTCCTCGGCCAGCGAGAGCGTGTCTTCGTCGACACCATCATGGAAGAGAGTCACCCATCCGTCGTCGCCTACGTGTACCTGAAACGACTGGGGGTCCACCTCGGGCACCGCTTCGTCGAGCGCATCGAACAGCAGCGCTCGCAGGCTTCGACCCCCCGTGATTCCCGAGCCCTTCGCCGAGCCACCATCTTTGCCACCCGCCACCTTCCGGGCCCTGACCGCATTCGCCGGGCGGCGAGCGGCCAGTCCATCGACGAAGGCGCCGGTCAGTCGTTGCAGCATCTCTGGAGCTCCTGGGGCCTTCCCCGTAGTGCGACGGACCCGACTTGCCCACAAGCACCCCGAGCGCTCAGTTGTCGCATATCGACCCGGTGACTTCCAGGGAGTCGATGAGGTGGCGGTTGGTCTCTCCACCAGTGCCCGCAGTGAAGCCCACATACGCCGGGAAGCCGAAATGTCCGCTCGCCACTTCGTCGAGGTAGACCACGCCGTCGATCTCAACGCGCACGTTCGGATCGGCCACGGTCACCACCATCTCGTGCCAGCCGGTGTCTTCCATCTCGGGCAGCTCTGACCAGATCACCGCACTGTCCACATCGCCGTCGAAGGTGAACATCAGGTGGTCTTCTTCCGTTGGATCCGCGTCGGCGTTGTAGAAGGTATCGACCTCGATCGACCATCCGGGCAGCGCTGGACCTTCCGTGCAGGGTGCGTCGCCGCCGTAGCCGAGACCACAGCCCGTTCCACCGAGAAATCCCGACATGCGGTCGACATCAAGTGCGGTGAGGGAGATGCCGTCGGCACCCGTGCCATCACCCATGTAGAAGTTGAATCGAATCTCGATGTTGTCACCGCTCACAACGTCGTCTGTGGCGAAGGCCGAGCCCACCACCTCCGACTCGACCGCCGTGAGCTGCAGCCAGTCGTTGGTGGTGTCCCACTCTGCAGACCCCTCGAACTGCCATGCCGAAAGGTCGAGCTCGTCGGAGGTGTAGCCTTCATCCTGACAGACCTCGACCACCGCCGACGTTGCGTTGCCGCAGGTGTCTTCCACGGTGGCCGTGATGGTGTGCGGGCCCGCGGTCCGGCCCGACCAGTTGGCGGTGGCCGCGCCCGATGCGTCGGCAAAGTCGATTGCGAAGATACCGTCTGGGTCACTCTCCCAGGTCACTTCCAGCTCGTCCAGACCGTCTTCGGAGTCCAGGACCGATGCGGACAGCGAAGAGCCCCCCACCGGCAGGACCGCTCCATCGGCGGGACTAGTGATCGCGATCAGCGGCGCCTCGTCGGCCGCGGCATCGGCAGGAACCGACACACGAGGCTCGTCGGGGTCGGAGGTGTCGATGTGAATCGTGGCGGAGCCCACGCCCGCGGTGACGGGAAGCTCCACGGACAGTCCCGGCGCCAGCACGACGGGTAGGGGTGAGGTGTCGACGCTCCAGCCCCGGCCGTCTACGATGACGTCGAACACATCGAGATCGGCGAGGCCCACATTGATGACCGCGAGCTCGGTGTCTTCGGTACCGCACAGGCCCGTGATCGCAAAAGACTCTGGGTCCACGACCACATCTGGGACTGCATCCTCAGCCTCTCCGGGTTCCGATGGCTCATCCTTGTCCGAGATGTTGTAGTCGGAGCACGCGATGCCCAGGCATCCAAGTCCAACCCATCTCCAGCTTCCGGACCAACCAATCATCATGACCTCCGCGCGCAGCATACCGCCCCAGCCGTCTCCCACAGGTCAAAACCACCACGAGGCCCCCAAAATCAAGCGCCACTACCGGGCCAGTCCACGAGCGCGGCGAGCCGATCCCACAGCCGCTCCCGCTCCGCATCCGACGCGCGGAGGCCTGGGACCGGATGGGTAGACGCTGGCATCCGATCAAACCAGAACCCGCCCCCAGGCGCCGGCCGAGGTGTGCGCGCCGCGAGCCAGACTGTGGTGTCGGCCCCCTGCTCAGAAGTGCGGAGGCGCCGCTGCATGATCTTGGAAAAGCGCGGCAGCGAGGTGGCCACACCAGGGGTCGCGGCCCAGCCCGGATGCATGCTGTACACCGCAACGCGTGGCCCCAGCTCGCGCTGCAAGCGCTCTGCGACCACCACCTCTGCGCGCTTCGTGCGGGCATAGGCCACCACGCCGTCAAAGGGGTGGGGCGGATCAAAGGTACGGTCTACGTCGAGCTTCTGCGTGAGCATCCCACCCGAGCTCACCCAGATGATGCGGGGATCCGACGACCGTTCCAGGTGCGGCAGCAGTGCAGCAGTCAGCGCCATTGGACCCACGAGGTTGGTGGCGACGGTCTGCTCCAGCCCTTCTGCAGTCTCACTTCGCTGGGCCGGAAGCACACCCGCGTTGTGGATGAGCACATCGAGGCTGGTCCAGGGCACTGAAACCACCCACGACCGAACGCCATCGAGCGAGGAGACGTCGAAGACGGCCGGAAAGACCCTTGCGCTCGGGTGCTGCTCTCGAATCGCAGCACAGGCAGCCTCCGCCCGGGACGCAGTGCGAGAGCTGACCCACACCTCCGCCCCGCGCTGCGCGAGCGCCATGGCCGTGGCAATCCCGAGACCGCCCGAAGCACCGGTGACCAAAATCCGACGCCCAGACAAGTCCACGTCGAGGTCGGCCGCCTCAAATGAGCGCGCGTGTCGACGGAAGCCGGACTGGTCGAAGCTCGCCACCACGCTTGCATCGAGCAGTCGGTTCATCCAACCCATCGCACCCCCTTGAGCGCGAACGGAATCAGTCGGACGGCAGCGCCACAGTCATGCGGTACCCGTAGTGGTCGGAGAGACTCGATTGAACATGCTCCCGG
>CAJWOS010000094.1 GCA_913044235.1 uncultured Pseudomonadota bacterium | reverse complement strand
GGCGGTTTGATTGAAGATTTGGATGATGATAATGATAACTTCACAGATCTCATGGAAGTTGATTGTATCTCTGAGCCACTCGATGTTACTTCAGTACCGAGGGATCTTGATGGCGATTTCATCTGCAACGAATTAGACGATGACGTCGATGGTGATGGTTTGTTGAACGATGTTGAAACAAACACATCCACGTATATTGACCAAAACAATACTGGAACCGGGGGAAAGTCATACCAGTAGGATAAGATCAAGGCGACTATAGACCAGCTGGAACCGATGATACCGCCGCCCCAGAAAAGACGGCTAGGGGAATCAGAAAACAGCATCATGGTCGTCGCCGGAGTGACCAGCAATCCGAGCGCAAGGATGAGATGATTACCAGGATGACCAATGCAAACAAAACGAACAACACATAGTTTATTAGTTTCACCGGGATGCCCAGACTACGTGCGGCATTCGGTTCAAACAGCATGACGATGATCAGTCGTTGAAATAGCGTCCGCAGCGGATCTCAAGATCACCTGGCAGATTCTCCAACTTAAGAAAGGCTTCTTCATTGCCGCCGGTGAAATGGCCTGTGGCATCGGTTAAGTAAGAATTGACGACAATGCCTTCCAAGTCATCGCCCAGACGCATGATCGCCCAGACGCATGGAGACGGCTGGTTCCAAGGCTAACAGGTTGAAGCCCGTGCACGAGGGATGATGCCCATTCAAAGCGAGATTTGTGGGATCCCCTGTAGAATCGCCAAGCACAGCGAAGCCATGCAGATTGGGAAAGAAGATATCGCCAAAGCTGAAATCCTCCTCAGCCCCGATGGCTGGAGTCAGGACGAGGGCGGCTAAGAGCAGAAAGAGAAGCCGTTGTCGTATGCTGATTGCGATGATCCTGAAGCAAGAGTCGTGCACAAATAAACGCAAGTAAATTGCAGCAGGGAGTGGGCGTTTAGATCTGGGCGCTGGCGCTTTGGGTCGTTAAGCTTGGCGATGCACCCCAAATTCCCCTTGTTTTTACTGGGCTTGATGTGGCTTGGCGCCACTTGTGCCTCCGCTCAGATCGATGACTTTGATGACGGCGAATTGTCTGAATGGACGATTCTCGATGTGTTGGCAGATGCAGGCGCCCCAGCAGGTACTGTTTCGTTTCCTGACAAAGGCGTGCGCCTACAGTCGCTGACCTCGCCGGATCCAGAGGCTTTGGGACCGTCCCGTTTGGCTTTGGTCTGGGGAGGTGCTGAATCTACTGATGTCACTGCGATCATGGATGTGGTGGCATGGGACAGTGCGCTCTTCCAAGACATGGGCATCCTAGTGCGTGGCACAGATATTGGCCTGGGCACAACAGGAGGCTATGCCTGGAGCTACGACGTGGATGAGGGCAAAGCCTATTTGAGTCGGCTGGATTCCGAGGCTGCAGCAACATTGGCGAGCGAGGAGTTACCTTTGGAATTGGACAAAGATTATCGGTTTCAAATCACTGCGATTGGCAAAGACATTACTGGAACGCTGTCTGAAGCGTCTGCTCCGGATGTGCCTCTGTTGATCCTCTCTGCTGAAGATGACCTTTTTACGGAAGGTGAAACCGGCATCTTCACCAATGCTGGCGTGCCAGACGGCACCACGGACGCGACCTGTGACAACTTTGCGGTCTTTGACCCCGTCGCCCCATCGGATCTTCTGACTCTCACTGAGATGCGTTTGTTGGAGAATGAAGTGCAGGTGGACTTCAGCGTCTCACCGTCCGCAGGTGAACGGTATCTCTTGGAGGCTTCATCGAATTTGACGGAATGGTCCCCCTTGGCGAATGTATTGGTGCCTCTGGGGCAAGTGCAAGGCAGCCTTGCCACAAGCCGTGACGGTGCTGCAGTGCGTTTCTTTCGAGTGGGTGTAGAACCACCTTATTACGTCGAGGACTTCGAAGGCGATAGCTTCGGGTCCTGACCGCGCCGCGGGCCTCCGTGCTCGTCACTCCGCACCCTGGCCGTCGCCCCGTCGACCCCCGTGCCCGGCGTCGGAGCACCTCGGCACCCAAGCGCCCCCACGGGCTTAGCTCTGTGGGGCTCCGAGGCGGACATCGCCCGAGGCTGGATCTGCCACCAATTCTGTGCGCTCCCTGTCCGGGAAGTCAGCCCCAAAGTCGTCTGCACGGGGATCGTCTGCGCGAGAATCACCGGCATGGGGACCCTCCGACTCCAGAGCAGCTCGGTCCCGCGCCAGCTTCGACTCTCCTCGCGCCCGTAGATCGGCAAAGACCCGGTGCTCAAGGTCGGCCAGCTGACGGGCTGAAAAGCCAAGTCGGTGCGCATATGCACTGATTCGTCGGGCATCTTCAACCGAGTAGGTGCCATCGGCGACCGCAACGGTCAAACAGGCCGACAGAAACAATGGTGCGTACGGGTACAGGGCATCGAATGGCGCCAGAGACACGCCTTCTGGGAGCGAGAGCAGCCGCTCGGCGACCGCACGACGTACCGACTGTTCTTCCTCGTCCTCGAACACGAACTGATCGAGATTTTCACGAAAGGTGCGCGCTACCGCCGCCGGAAGCTCTGCTTCCCGGATTCGACGGCGCAAGCGGGGGCGACGAGACACAGTTTCGCTCCTTGGCCGAGTGGAGTCCTAATTGCTCCCGCCCGACGCACCCGATTGTGCCACATGCGAGTGAGCGGCGGAATCCACCCAATTCGCGCCAGCAACGATACACCCGATCGCGGTCGCCCCCTTTCGGCCAACACACTACATCTGCCTTGCTTTCAAGGCACAGATACCCGCCCAATCAGTCATGTTGACAACGGATTGACCCCAACGCGCGCCCAGCCTGGCCACTTTCCCGTATTATCGCCGCCGCACACGGGCCCTTTGCGTCTTCGGAGACCACAATGTCCACTCGATCCCCCGATCTCCCACGCTCCAACCGCACCAAGTGGCTTCCGGGCCCCGCATTGTCGTGCTTGAGCTTCGCCCTGCCGGTTGGCCTTCCGACCCTTCTCGCACCTGGGATCGCGATCGCGCAGCAAAACCCCTTCAACTCACAGGTCATCGAGCTGATGCCCGGTGGAGACGTCGTCGCAGACGGAAAAACCGAGACGGTGCTTACCTTCGTTGCCTATCGGCGCAACGGACAGCCGATTCGCGGCCTCTCCGGAAAGGTGAGCGGTGAGCTGGGCAAGAGCCCCATCGCGGAAGTCTCTCCCGGCGTGTACCAAGCCACTGTGCGCCCCGGAGCGGTTGCGATCCGTGGGAAGGCCAAGGTCATGCTCCGTGGCAAGACCCAGGCCGGACCGGTCGACAAGTCGTTCAGCGTCCACACCGCGCCTGGCGGTGAGCACACCATGCAGCTCACCACCAGCCCGAACCAGATTGTCCTCGGTCGCGACGCTGGCGCAAGTGTTGCCGTGACCGTGCAAGGGCCCGACAGAGCCAACGCCGACCTACAGCTGGTCGCTTCCGTTGGCACCGTCCAGACACTCACCCCACTCGGTGATGGAAAGTTTGTGGCGCAGTACGTGCCACCGACCGAGCCCAGCCAGCAGTTCCCCCAGCTTGCGCTGATCACGGCAGTCGACAAGCGGAATCCGGGCAAAATATTCAGCCAGGCCGTCGTTCCGCTTGTTGGACAGACCAACTACCCAATCCAGTCGCAGCCCGGCGCGACCGTGATCATCGAGATCAACGGAAAGCCATCGCTTCCCGCAGCAACCGACGCGGCCGGCATGGCTCGGGTGCCCATCACGGTCGAACCCGGAGCCTACAACGCCAAGTCGATCACATTGGTCAACAACCAGCGGCTTGAAGATCCCCTCGACCTGAAGGTGCCCCACTCCCGGCGCGTGTCCCTCTTTCCAGTGGGCGCATCGGTCCCAGCCGACAACAGCGTGGTTGTGCCTCTTCGTGCCTACGTTACCGAGGCCAACGGCGTGCCCGATACAAAGGCGACCGTGAACTTTACCGTGGGATCCGGCTCCGTCACCCAGGCCACTCACATGGGCGGCGGCGTCTATGAAGCACAGTGGACGCCCGCGTTTGGCTCCGCCGAGTCTCGCGCATCGGTCCAGGTCACCGTTGCCGATGCGAAGGGCCCGCAGAGCCACTCGCTCGACGTCACGATGGTTCCCGGTCGCGCTGCAAGCCTCGGACTCAACGCCGAACCGCCCAGTCTCGCGCCTGGAAGCACCGCTTTCAAGCTCTACGTGAAGGCCGCAGGAGGTCCCTCCGGACTGTCCGGTCGCAACCTTCTGGTGGATGCTTCCGGGGCCACCGCCGCCGGACCGGCACGCGACCTCGGCAGCGGTGACTATGAGCAGAGCTTCAACGCCACCGGAGACGGCAAGATCAATGTTGCCGTCGGCGTCGCCAGCACCCCGACCGGCAACGCATTCAACCGGTTGCTCGTACTGCCCCTCAGCGAGAGCGTAGCGGCAGACAGTCGCTCGCCCCAGCGCCTCGCTGTGATTGCGGTGGACACCTACGGCTACCCGGTCGCAGATGTCCCCGTCGACCTGAAGGTCTCCAGCGGCGACGGCTCGGTCACCAGCTCGGTCAACACCGGCCCCAACGGCATCGCCTTTGCCACCTACACCGCGGGTACCGCCAGCGGCATGATGGTGGTCAAGGGAACGGCCAACGGAAAGGTGGGAGAAGCCGGCTTCATCCAGGCCAACGGCACAGTGGCCGCCATGAACGCACCCGTGACCGGCTCCGCGGCCACAGCAGCCCTCACCACCGCATGGAGCGGCTCCGTCGGTCAGCTCAGCGTGGCTCGCGCCGGTGGGGTGGTGGTGGCAGCAGCGCCTCCGTCCGCCATGGGCTCGCCCGTGGGCACGGTCGCCTCGATAGCTGTGACCGCCGAGCCCGCTTCGGGTACCCCAGGTGGCGCGGTCGCCATCAAGGTCAACATGGCTGATGCAGCAGGCCGACCGGCAGCCGCCGACCCAACCAAGGTGGTCTTCCTTACCACCGCCGGTCAGATGACCCCGCTCCAGGCTGTGGGCCCCGGCCAATACCAAGCCCTGTTGTCGATTCCAGCCGATGCCACAGGCAACATCAATGTCGCTGCCAGCCTCGGTACCGTGGGCTCCCCCATCATCACCATCCCCGTATCGGGCGCAGCCGCAGCCGCAGCCGTGGGTGCTTGGGGAGCAGCGGCACCGGCCCAACAGGCCGCTCCGGCACAACCGCCCCAACAGGCACAGCCCGAGCCCGTGGCCAAAGCACCGAAGCAGAAGAAGACGCGTCAGCCTCGAGCAAAGTCGAACACCGACCGCCCCTGGCTGCGTGCCGGTGGCGGCTACCTGGGCGGCTTCTACGGCTACAAGGAAGTCTCCCAGCAGACCAGCGGCCCCATCTACGAAGAGCCCATCACGGTGGGCTTCGGTGAAGCCAGTCCTGCCGGAACCTTCGGCATGCAGCTCAACGCAAAGGCGTGGCTACCCTTCTTCGAATTCGTGGGCTTCGAGGCGGGCTTCCGCGGCAGTCGCTGGCAGATCCAGCTCGACGAAGGGGACAGCGAGCCCATCGCCGATGGACTCAACGCCATCAGTGCTCGTGCCCATGGTCGGTACCCACTCGATGTGGGCAACACCCGCCTGTCGTTCGGTGGCTTCCTCGGTTTCCACAGCAGCGACTTCCTCTACTTCCGTCAGGTCTTCGACGAAAACGACCCCGCCGCTGAGCCAAGCACCGAGTACGACCAGCTCTGGACGGCCGGCAACTCCTACGGCATTGAGCTCGGAGCCGAGTTCGGTCCCCGGTTCTTCCTCAACGGTGGCTACGAGATGGGCTTCACCGACTACTCCGCCATCTTCTCCGACTCGGTGGAGCTGGAGATCGGGTACGCGTTGATCGACAACATGTACATTTCGGGGAATGTCGGGCGGTTCCACCGCGTGTCGAAGATTTACTATGGCGACGACAAGGACTACGTGGGCGACCTCGAAGACCAGCACCTCGTGTTTGGTCTGATGCTCGGCTACCAGATGTAAAAGCCTTCGGCCGAAGCAGGACGAGCGCCCCAGCGGGCGCTCGTTGTCGTCTTGATGAACCGATCCGCCGGCGGTGGTGCAACCCCACGGTGGCGAACCACCGCCAGAGCGCGGCATGCGGTCTACAGTGTGGCTGCCGTGCCACGAAGGATGCGCACGCGACGCAGCACCACATCTTTCTCCGGCCGATTGGCCGCACCGGTCGCGACCGAGGCGATGGCTTCCACAACATCGAGGTTCTGGCACTCACCAAAGATGGTGTGCTTGCCGTCGAGATGGTGCGGCGTGGCGCGATCCGTAATGAAGAACTGGCTGCCGTTCGTGTCGGGACCTGAGTTGGCCATGGCCAACAACCCCGGCTTGTCGAAGCGCATCCCGCTCTCAGTTTCGTCTTCGAATCGGTAGCCCGGCCCGCCGCGACCGTTTCCGAGCGGATCGCCTCCCTGCACCATGAACCCTGGGATCACCCGATGGAAGATTGTGCCGTCGTAGAGCGGCGCCTGCGTCTCTTCTTTGGTTCTTGGATCGGTCCAGGTCTTGCTCCCTTCCGCGAGCTGCACGAAGTTCGCAACCGTGATCGGCGCCTTGCCTGGATGGAGCGCGCAGCGGATGGTCCCCATCGAAGTTTGGAGCTCCACAGAAAGCGGATCGTCGGCCGCAACACCGATGCGCGCCAGAGCCACCTCCTGCTTCGCAGCCGCGAGCTGACGCTCGAGCGACCGCACTTTGGCATGCGAGCCGTCAACCTCCTTTTCCAGTCGCTGCTCCACGGCAGACAAGCGCTCGACCTCCAACTTCAGCGAGTCACGCTCCGCGACAAGCTCTGGCGGTGGACCACACCCCACCCCCATCCACATCAGTCCACACCAAAAGCGCCTCGAGATACAGTTTGCCCGCATCCATCACTCCTTTGCGATAGGCCCCCGCAAGATCCTCGGAGGCTCGAATGACATCCATTACCGTTTATCTGCGTACTCCCCTGTTCGTGCCTGATAATGGGAGCAACACGCCGAAACAGTGCATGGTCGTCACCGGCGCACTGCTGGAAGGCGGCTCCGCGAGTGCACTGCGGATTCGAGTCGAAGAATGGGCCGATCAACGGGGTCGGTCCCTCAATGGAGCCTCCGCCACCCTGCTGCTGCCGATGAGCAAGGTCGACCACGCGGTCTACGGTGACTGACCGTTCCATTCTGCACACGCCCACTCGACCGCAGCCCCTCCGGGGCCGTGCTCACGCACCGTATACGTAGTATTCCGACTTGACACCGGTACGGCTTACCCTAAAATGTCGGCGATTTTCATCTGCGGGCGACGGTCCGACACACTCCAGGTTGCAGTTCGGCCACCCGGAAGAATCGCGTCGAGACCTCCCCCAGATTTCGGAGTCGAGCTTCATGCAGTTCAAGGTTGGCGACAAAGCAGTGTACCCAGGTCGTGGCGTGGGGGTCATTCAGACGATTGAGACCAAGAACGTCGAGGGTGACGAGCAAACCTACTACCAGCTCAAGATCCTCGACAACGGACTCACCATCTACGTCCCCGTACAAAACTCGAGTGCCATCGGCATGCGCGATGTGATCTCAAGGGAGCAGGTCGGGAAGGTGTACGAGGTCCTGAAAGACCGGGACGTTCCGGCCGACAAGCAGACCTGGAACCGACGGTACCGCGCATACACCAACAAGATCTCGACCGGCGACCCAATCGAGGTGGCCAAGGTGCTTCGGGACCTCGCGCTGCTGCGGAAAAACAAGAACCTGTCTTTCGGCGAGCGCAAGATGTACGACCATGCGAGCTCGCTCCTCATTCAGGAAATCTCGGTGGCAGAAGACGCCGACGAAACCAAGGTGCGGACCAAGATCGAGACGATCTTCAAGTCCTGAACTCCCAAAAGCACAGCCGGCGACCGTCCCGAGAGACGAGTCGCCGGCTGACTTGCTGGTGCGTCTCCGCTCCGCGCTCGTCGCGCCCGACCCGGGACCGGATCGGAGCGCGACGGCGGCTGCTCACTTCACAAGGACTGCGGCACAGGCGACCTTCTTCACGGGCTCCTTGCCCGCGCAGTTGGTGTTGATCACGGCCGTGACCACGTTGCCTGCGGCGGTGGGCGACGGCGCATCGAACTTATGCATGTGGTGCCACTCGAGGCGCTTGCCACCCTTGCCGTCGTCGGCCTCGGTCGGCTTCTGGCCCTTCGCGAGCGACTTGCCGTCCAACCAGAGGTCGTACCCATAGGTGCAGCCCTCCGCTGGCGTGATTGCATCACCCGCGAGATACCAGAAGTGCACATCCTTGTTGACTTCCTGGCGAGGCTCAGGCGCCACATTGGCCGGGTCGTCGGGGAAGGTCCCCTTCGAGAGCGGGAGGAGGTCATTGCGGTTCTCGCAATGATCCCAAAGCAGGTCACCCAGCTCGTTTTTCACGAAGGCATTGGTCCCGACCGGGTTTGAGTCCTCAACCTTTTTGTTGTTGTAGACGGTCATGTAGTTGTCGGTGATGCGAAGCTGGCAGCGCTTGCTGTCGACCTTGATGTACAGAATCCCCCGGAGCTTGTTGGCCAAGTTGTTGTTTTGGGCCTGAAATGCCTTCCACTCGGGCTTGTCTTTGTACTTATTGACGTTCTCCATGCCCTTCTTGATGCCCTCCTCAAGCTCTTTGTCGGTGGCATCGGGGAGGAACTTCTTCAAGCTCGCGGTGTCGCACTTGCCGCCGCCGGCTTCCAGCGCTTGGCAGAAATCCTTCACACGAGGCTTTTCGCGGCAGGTCAACTTGTCGTCTTTGGTCTGCTCGCAGCGATACGTGTACATGTCGGCGACCGACTGCACGTTGTACTTGGCCTTGAGCTGACCATCTTCCTTCACGAACTTCAATCTGGCACTTGCGTCGGGCTCTTCGGACTTGTCGGGATTGATCTTCTTGATCACCCACTCCGAGCCAGGGAGGGCTTCGGATGACAAGTCGCACCCTTCGTGATCGACGGCGCCGACTTTCATGCCGCCCTTCTTTTCATCTTCGCAGCCCGCAAGCACGAGCATGGCGGAGATACTGGCAAGGCAGACACCGCGGTGCAGTGCTCCGGCCAACGATTGGGCTCTCCAATTGGATGTCGACATCGTACGCTCCCTGTGATCCAGTCTATGCTCCGTGCTCGGAGCCCTCGAAAACTCTCTATCGATGCGGCGAACCCTACCACATGCGCCCCGCGCGTTCGGATCTGCCTCCTCGAGGCTGCCCCACTTCGTCCCACGCTCCGTCCCACGCTCCCTACCGAGGCTCTTCATGCAAGTCGTTTTGGCCACCTGGAACGCACACAAAGTGCGTGAAATCCGTGAGATCCTCGCAGATGCACCGTTCACCGTTGTGTGTCTTGCCGACCTACCGCCGATTCCCGAGTCTCCCGAGACAGGCCACACATTTGCCGAAAACGCCTTGCAAAAGGCCCGTTTTGTGGCCGAGCGCATCGATGGGGTGGTGGTGGCAGACGACTCCGGCCTGGAGGTAGACGCTCTGGGGGGCGCGCCCGGCGTGCACTCCAAGCGATTCACACCTGAAGCCACGCACGCAGCAAACAACCACCACCTTCTCGAGCGCATGGACGGCAAGTCTGAGCGAACGGCACGATTTCGGTGCTGCATCGCAGTGGTGTTTGGTGCCGAGGCGCGTACCGCGCAGGGCTCCTGTGAGGGTACGATCCTCACAGCGCCGCGGGGCGAGGGTGGATTCGGCTACGATCCCTTGTTTGCACCCATCGAGCTGGGTGGTCGCAGCATGGCCGAAGCGTCAGCCGCCGAGAAAAATGCCATCAGCCATCGCGGCCGAGCATTTCGAGCGCTGCCGCGACTCCTCTCCGAGCTGGGGCTGCTCTCGGGCTGATGCGTGCTCCGGTCGTGCTTCGAGACACTACCAGCGGTACGCCAAGCGCAAGCGGCCCGTGTAGATGACGCCCGGTGCGGCGTAGAACTCCACCGCCGTGTCGAGCTTCTTGATCTTCTTGATGTCGAGCCCGAGCGAGACCGCAGGCGCAAAGTACGGGCTGGTGTTGTTGGTCACCACGGCGTCGTCGCCGATATAGAAGAAGGTCGAAGCATCGGTCATGCCCACGGCAAGGTAGGGCTCGAGTCCATCAAAGTCCTTGCTCACGAGCACATCCACGCCGAGTGTGGAGCCCATGTAGAAGTCGTCGAAGGCCTCTTCGCCTTCCTCGAACGGCGTGGCGATTTCAGCGACCGACTTCATCAAGGTGTGGTGGAACCTCCAGCCCGCGGCCCAGTTGCTCTTGCCAAAGTAGCGCCCCATCCCCGCTTCCACGCTCACGATCACGTTTTGGGTGTCGAAGATCGGAATGGGCGGTGCGTAGGCGAAGCCTCCATAGGGGGTCCACTTGCCCCACTGGGGGAACGCGAAGATCATTCGAGGGCGCGGGACCACGGGGGCCTTGTTGGTGTCTTCTGTCTTGGTGTAGTTCAACACCAAGCGCCGCTCACAACCCAGCGGCGGGATGGCGCTTAGGTCGATGCCGATGGAGCCGTGCCCACTCTTGTGCGGCACCGGACCATGCAGCGGAGAAAGCGTGGTCGCCATCGCAAAGTAGTTCAACAGATAGTTCTGTTGATCTTGCTCAGAGTAGCCTGCAGGAGGCCCAGCAGCGGCAATGCTGGCACACTTCGGATCAACATAGGCGTGCGCAGTGGACAACATCCCTGCAAGCACCAGAGCGGTGGAAAACATCAAAAACCCCAGGAAACCTGTTCATTCATCATAGAAGCTGACGGCAGTGGAGACTCAGCTACCAAACTCGGAGACGCAGTACTCGGCGACGGTGTTGGCATCATCGGTGTCCAACGCGACGGGACCCATGGTGCCGCTTCCGTTCAGGACGATGTGCGCCACTTCGGCAGCGGTTCGGTCTGCGACGGCTTCACCCATGCTTGGCGAAAAGCCGCTGATGCCTTCACCATCGACCCCGTGACATCCCGAGCAGCTCGCTGCATAGATCGCCGCACCCTCGGATGGGTCGGTCGTGCCGTCCCCTCCTCCATCATCGTCACCATCGTCTTCGTCATCGATGTCGTCGCCGTCTTCGCCGATGCCTTCACAGTCCGCACCCGCGTCGATCCAGTCGGCGATGATCTGAATGTTGGCATCATCCATGAGTCCGGTCGGCGGCATCGCGGAAGGGTCTCCTTCCATCCGCTGCTGAAGCACGCTCCCAGACGCATTCCCCGGGATGACCATCCGACCATCCATCACGTTCACACAAAAGTTGTCGGGGGTGAGGTCGAGTCCCGCCGACGGGCTCCCCACACTGTGACACGAAGCACAGTTCCCCTCCATCACCTGCTTCACGGCGTCCAGACCCTCACCGGAGACCGCAACCGACTCCGACTTGAACTCGTGATCATCACAGGCCGTCAACCCGAAAAACACAAATAAAACCACTGTACGGGTTCGAGGCATCACTGCTCCTGGCAAGACACCACATTACCAAAGACACGTGCGATGCGAAGCCCCACAAAACAAATCGGCAATTCCCAGCCCTATGCGTTGTCGCCAATCGTCGTGCGACGGATTATACGGCCTCGGTTCGGGGAGTAGCGCAGCCTGGTAGCGCATCTGCTTTGGGAGCAGAGGGTCGCAGGTTCGAATCCTGTCTCCCCGACTCGCATCCAAGAAGCCCTCGTCGCAGCCGCGGCGGGGGCTTCGACTTGCGGGGTGGGGAGCGCAGGGCGCCCCGAAGGCGCCCGGAGTCCTGGAAGAGGCAACGGCCCAACAAGGTGGTGTCCCGGCACTCGCTCGTCGGCTACGCCCCGGCATCTTGACCCCTCGCCAGCAGAACAGGCAGACTCGTCGCGCCGGAGGCTCCGTGTCCTACCTCTCTGCACTGATCGATCGCCTGCGCCAGTTCCGGTCCGATGGCGCACGCTCGGCCGCCTCACCCCTCCGTGCCACCTCGCCCCGTGCCCGCCTGATGGCACTCGGCTTCGGTCTTGCCCTCTTGGTGGGACTTGAGGGCGTGACACGACTCGTACTGGGAGGCCCGCGCAGCAAGCTGTATGCCTACGTGCCCTCCGCCACGGGCACCCTGACCCGCACCGAAGCCGACAAGCTCGTGCTGCTGTACCGCGAAGGCGGCACCGCCAACGAGATTCCCTTGCAGGGAGATGGACGACGCCCCCGAGTGGTGTGGCTGGGCGGAAGTTCCCTGCGGGGTGGCAATCCCGGAATGCCGCTCGAGCGCGAGACCGCACAGCTCGTGGCCCGCTCGCTCGGCGTGGAGTCCGTCAACATGGGCGGACCCGGCCTCGACAGCGGCCACCTGCTCGGGCTGCTCGATGATGTGTTGTCCCTGTCTCCCGATGCAGTCGTGATCTACACCGGTCACAACGACGTGGGAAACGAGACCCTCATGGCTCGATACTCTGGCGCCCGCTTCCAGTGGATCACGCGGGTTCGGTGGCTGCTGCGCCACAGCCGACTGTTCACCGCCCTTGAGACCGCTGTCCGACAGCGAGCGGTCATGCGGTTGCCCCAGCCCACCATGTCTCCCCAGTACACCGTGAGCGCCCTCGCAAAAGACGACATCCATGAGCGCTATCGACAGCGGATCGGTGCGCTGATGCAAGGGCTCCGAGCGGCCGGTGTGCGAGTGGTCATCGCCACGCCTGTGAGCAATCCCACCCTCCCGTGGCTCGAGCAGAGCTGCCCCGACGCCATGGCTCAGCTGGGTCTGCAGGGCCGAGCCGCCGAGGCCTATCCGGTACACGAGATCTCCCGACAGAAAGTGGCCGAGCTGCTTCAGCAGCAGGACTGCAGCGACCTGCGCTGGGTGTTGGCGCGCCTCGACCAGGATCGCACCGCACTCGACGAGCTGCGCGACATCGACCCGTACCCTCTGCGCGCGGACCGAGGACAGATCGCGGTCGTTCGTGAGCTGGCGACCGAGTACGGTGCCGTGCTCGCAGACAGCAACGCCCACTTTCGCGAGCTTGGGGGTGGCATCGAGCACTCCGGACTGTTCGACAACCAGATCCACCTGAACGAGACCGGGCATCGCGTACTGGCCAACGTCATCGCGAGAGCACTGGCCCAAGCGCTCGGTCGGCAAGCACCCGTGCCCCTGCAGATCGATCTCCAGCCACTGGACCTCGCAGCCTGCGGCGACCTGCCCTGCCGCTCTGAGGGACCGCCCCGACGAAAGTTTCCTCGCCAGCCCCAATCGGGAGGCCAGCGAGGGCCCCATCGCTGAACCCATGCAGGTGGGTCCACATCGGCGCGTGGGGCCAATGGGTCGCTCGAAGGGGGCCATGCTCCCAGAGGGGACGCCTGGATGTTCAGAAGACCATGTAGATGAACGGTGCGACGACCTGAATGCTGTTGAGCACCGCCAGCAGGAGCCCGAGAAGCGCAAGCAGGAGCACCAGCGGCGCCATCCACCAGTGCTTACCGGTGGTGAACAAGCGAAGCAGCTGCCCGATCACGCCAAGCCGCATCAGCGACCGCTCCAAGAAACCCGGCATCGGCGGGGGTTCTGGGCGAACGGGTTCCGAGTGATCACTCATGAGGCGACCTGCGAAGAAGAAGCGTTTTGTGCTGGGGCCTTATCGCACTGCGGCCCACAGCCGGCTTGCGCTCGGAACACCATCGTGGGCGTGCAGAAAGCTGGGCTCCAAAGGTGCGCTACCATCCGAGCGAGTCCAGCCATCGACTGACTTCGCCGGCAAACAAAGAGTTTCCCTCCTCATCCGGATGAGCCGCGTCGATGAAGTATGACTCGCGCATTTCGGGGTCCGCCTCGAACGCAGCGATGATTTCTGGGGCCAACATCTCCCCGAACTCCGAATGCGTCGGTGGCGTGGCCACGTCCACCAACACTGCACCATCGGATCGTCGAATCAGCTGTTGACGCTCCGCGGAGAGCGCTCCACGCACTCCGGTCGAGTGCATCAGCTCTCGGAACCTTGGGGTGAGGTTGAGGACCGGCACACCCGGAAGCCAGCTGCGGGCGAGGTCCGGATAGAGCGTATCGACCACCGGCGAGCCCTTCGGATGAAGAGTGCCGTACGGCGAGATCACCCAAGCCATCCGAATGTCGCCCAGAGTCGCGGCGGTGTATCGGAGGTTCAGCATGTTCCACTTGAGCAGAGCATCGTCGCTGGTCGGCGCCCAGGCCAGCACCACGATTGAGGCATTCAGCAGCTCGGCATTCGTGCGAATCCACTCGAGCGAGGAGTGTGGCTGAGCCGCTGGCCAGGCACCGATGATGGGCTCCATTCCGCGCATCCGGGCCAGCTTCACACACCAAGTTTCCTGGTAGTCGACCCCCCAACCAAACGGGACCGAGTCTCCAACGCACAGCAGGCGAGGAAAGGTCTGCGGATGGTCGAGCTCTGGTCCGCGCAGTCCATGGGCGTTGGTGCGCACGTGAAAGCTTCGCCGGCGGGTGACGGTATCGGGCAACGTCTCGCCCGGAGTGAACCACCCCGGATTGTGGGGACGATCCGGCATCACCACATCACGATTCTCACGCGCCACAAGCTGGACTTCGTCGGTGACCTGAATTGGCGGTGCCACCAATACCAACCCGATGAGCCCCAAGACAATGGGGATCAGGAGCAGGCTCACCAGAGACACAACCTCACGAAGCCGCATTCTTCCACCGAACGAACAGGAACCGACGAGCCACCGAAGGATGCACAGGCCTGCGCCGGACTGAGCGGAGACTTATCCCAAGGGATTCGCCCAGCCCGGCTCTCCGGCCGGAACACTGTATCGGCTCTCAAATCCAGTGGTCAACGCCGCTCGGGAATACAGCCCGAAACAGCCCGAACATCAGCGTTCATGAGATTGTAGAATGGATTTTTTTCGCGTCGGCAGTCACCCCCATGCAACCCAATCTCGGGACCGCTCCGATGTCAATGTGATGACGTTGCTCCAGTATGCGTCCGGAACGTTCGTTACGGAAACTGTCTTGGAGACTGGCATGTCGCTTCGCACTCACCTGATCGCCTGCCTGGTGGCTTTTGCAGCCTGTACGCCCGCCGCGGACCAGAAGCCGGGGACAGAGGAGCCATCGGCTGCCGAACCATCGACCAGCCTGCTCGGCCTCATCGTGCAGCCCGAGTCCGTCGTCCTGCCCCTCGGTCACACCACTCAGCTCCACGCCATCGGCCTCGACTCGGAGCGCGCGCGGGTGGACATGACCCACCTGGTCAACTGGCAGTCCGAAGCCCCCGAAATCGCCACCATCTCCAGCGCTCTCGACGTGGAGGGACTGCTGGAGTCCCGAGCTCCAGGGACCACCTACATATCGACATCTTGGGAAGACCTCGAGGGCGACCCGGTACGCGTCGACGTGACCGATGCAGAGCTCGAACAGCTCACCGTCAGTCCCGACAACATCCAACTGGTGGTCGGAGACGCCATCACGCTCACGGCCTTCGGGCGCTTTTCGGATGGAGCCTCCGGTGAGCTCAGCGCACAGGTGCTCTGGGAGACCGACAACCCATCTGTCGCCCGCATCAGTGAGCGTGGTCGCGTCCGGGCCCATGGCACTGGGCACGCACAATTGCGGGCTTCTTGGGGTGACCAGGAGAGTGCCCCCGTCTCGGTCGAGGTGGTCGAGCCGGAGACCATCGAGCCCGCGGACTTGGGCCTCACGGCCCTCTCGGGTCAAATCGACGATGGACGCGCGCATGTGACCGCGACCATCGTGAACCGCGGCGCATCGAGCGCCACCAACTTCTTCGTTGAAGTCTACGCCGATCCCCAAACCACCCCCGAGCCCGGCGACATCGGCCAGTCCTGGGCATGGGTGGAGTACCTCGGACCGGATGCGTCCAAGACCGTCGAGATGTCGTTCGTCACCTCCGCAACCGAACACGAGCTCGTGGTCCTCGTCGACTCGAGCGATACCGTGACCGAGATCGACGAAGACGACAACACCTTCTTCACCACCATCACCGAGACCGCGCCCCCCCGCAGCGGCCCCGACCTCTCCGTAGACCGGCTCAGCACCTACACCGCCTGGGACACGCTCTACTACGAAGTGGAAGTCACCAACCACGGCACCGAGACCGCAGACTGGTTCTTCCTGGATGTCTGGGTGGACCGCTCGAGTCCTCCGGCCATCGGCGAGGACGGCGACATGTACGTCAGCATGAGCCCTCTGGCTGCCGGCGACACCGCTGTGTACACCTTCAGCACCACGCTCCCGAGCTGTGACCCCTGCACAAGCTGGGTGCTGGCCGACAGCTACGACGGCGTGCCCGAATTCGACGAAACCAACAACACCCTGGGTCCGCGCACGGTCTGGCCGTGAGCAGACACCGAGGAGTCCTTCCATGCGTTCCATCATCCTTCCGTTCTTGACTCTGAGCATTG
>CAJWOS010000093.1 GCA_913044235.1 uncultured Pseudomonadota bacterium | reverse complement strand
CTCGTGCTGGCCCACTCTGGGAAGCAAGAGAGGCTGTGCCTGTGCAACGACTCCAGTAGCAGGCCTTGATTTCAACACCTCCTGCTGCCCACTCTGGGGAGCAAGAGAGGCTATGCCTGTGCAACGACTCTGGTAGCAGGCCTGGACTTCAACACCTCCTGCTGGCCCACTCTGGGGTGCGTGGAATGTTGTGCCTGTCAGCCAGTTGCGATAGCCGGTATGGCGATAATACCCTCCTGCAAGCCCACTGTGGTGGAGCTCGACGCCAAGCCAGACACCTTCGTGCATGAGATCGAGATTGGCGACATGGACGGCGACGGCAAGCTCGAGTTCTTCGCCACGCCTTCGGACCGCAACAAGGCCAACACCAGCCAGGCGGGCCTCATCGTGATGTACAAGTACGATGGCACCACCTACAAGCGCACCACTGTGGATGGTGGCGAACACACCCATGCGAAGGAGATTCTGGCCGCCGACATCAACGGCGACGGAAAGTCCGAGTTCTTCAGCGTGCTTGAGGCGGAGCTTTCGGGCAAGACCATCAAGAAGCCGGTGGAAGTGCGTCAGTACATCCCCAAGGGCGATGGCACCTTTGAGCACCAGTCCGTGGCGAAGATCAAGGATCGGCAGACGCGCTTCTTGGTGGCCGCTGACTTCGATGGCGATGGCTTCAAGGAGCTTGTGGCCGCAGCGATGAAGACGGGTCTCTACCTGATCGACGGGGAGGCTTCCGAAGACGGCAAGATCACCTGGGCGGAGCCAGTGGTGTTCGACCGGATGTCGGGTGGCTTCGAGCATGCCGTGCTGGCAAGCGACCTCGACGGTGACGGCAAGGTGGAATTGTATGTGGCGGCCGACGACCAGCGCGAGCTCAAGCGGTACGACTGGGATGCAGAGGGCAAGACCTTCAAGCGCACCAAGCTCGGCTCGCTCCAGGAGCTCACGTTCACCTGGAACATCGAAGTCGGCAAGCTGTAGGCAGCTGGCCACCGTCCTCTTCGGAGGGCGGTGATGTGCAACCGACTGGCCCCGGCACCCGTGATCGAACGGATGCCGGGGCCGGCTTGGTTCTGGATGGGGCCGGGCGGAACCGAGCGGCTACTGGTTCTTGCGGTTGCGCTTCTGGTCTTCGTCGAAGACGTGCTGCACACGATCCACAGCGCGCAGGCTGCTCCGATCGATGTTCCATCCGTCGAGCACTCCGGCCACGCGCATCAGATCGGACTCTGACGCGTCGAAGTCTTCCACGGTGTCGAAGTGCTTGCTCGAGCTTGCGGGTGGCGGCGCCGTGGTCTTGTGCCCCAGATCTTTGGATCTGCTGGCAGAGCGTGCTTTGGCTTCGGCTTTGGCTTTGGCTTTGGCTTCGGCTTTGGCTTTGGCTGCGGAGGCCTTGGAGCGGTTGATGAGCGTGCGGATGCTCCCATTTGCCCCCACCAGCTGCCGGGTGAGGCTCGCACAGATGAGGCGTCGAAGTGCGGTGCCACGCTCGGTGGTCTCTCGCAGGAGTCGGTTCCACAGCGCCTGTTCGAGGCTGGCTACGACGGTGCGGCCCTGGGTGGTGCAGGTTGCACTGCGCGGGCTGTTGTCGATCAGAGCCATATGCCCCACGATGGCCGGACTCTCCACGCACGCGAGCTCACGAACGCGCCCATGGGGATCGGTGCGGGTGACCTGGATTGCACCGTCGAGGAGGAAGTACATCGAGTTGCCAGGGTCGCCTTCGGAACAGAGCACCTCTCCACTCGACATCCGCATCACGGAGCTAGCCATCAGCACCTGAACGAGATCTTCAGGGCGCACACCTCGTACGGGGTGGGCTTCGAGGAGGTGCTTGGACTGCTTCAGCAGCGCGGGCGAGATGTTGTTTGGGGTGGGCATGGCTCAGCCTCCTCCGAAAAGAGCGGACAGACGGGCTCGCAGGGTGCGCTTCTTGGGGGCGGCGCCGGCTTGGCTGGAGGGCGGCGGGTCGGCCTTCCAGGCCATCTGAATTGCTTGGTTGGTGGACCGGATGCGTCGCGCGAGGGTGCCCAGGAGGTGTTGCTCGAGGGCGGCGATGGCCGGATTCTGGGCGGCATGGTCCATCACCTCAGGGGTGAGCAACAAGGCGATGGACCGCTCCGCAGCCATGACCCGTGCGCTTCGCTTGCCGCCAGGTACGAACAGTCCCTGTTCGCCCACAATCTCGCCTGGTCGGATGTCTCCAACCTGCCGGGCTTCGCTGCCATCCCCCACGGAGGCCACAAGGCGGCCCTGGATGAGCAGGAGTGCGACATCCGCCGGTGCACCTTCGGTAAAGAGCGTCTGACCGGCCGAAATGCGGGTGGGAGGTGCAATCGCGAGAAGCTCTCGGAGTGCTTCGCGCGACACTGTGCGAAAGAGGTAGAGCTGACTGAGCTGGTCGAGTTCGGTCACTGTGACTCCCGGCGAAGTGACATGAGGGGAATAACGTGCACGGTGGCTTCAGTTCGGTGGCCGACCGGTACGAAGGGCGAAAATACGCCAGCCCCCCGCAGTCGCCGCATCCCTTTCGAGGGCGATGCCGGCGGTATGGTTGTTGGGCTCGAGCGCTGATGGCTCAAGTCCGAGCTCGCGAGCCAAGCCGACGAGCGTGGTGTGATGCCCGACCAGTACCACGGGGGGAAGTCGAGGACTGGGACATTCGCGATTCCTTGCCATCAACCGGTCTGCAAAGGTGTCGAGATCTGCGACCGTCTCGGGCAGCGACACGATCTTGGTCGCCTGGGCCCGATTGCCGAGGCACTGCACCACCGCCGCGGCCGTCTGGCGCGTTCGATTGGTTGGCGTGTGGAGCACGCGCACCGACGCGGTGAGGGGAACCTGTTCAGCCACCCATGCACCGGCCTCGAGTGCGGTTCGATGGCCGAAGGATGTGAGCTCGGGGTCGTTCTCGGTGCGCCTTGGCTCCGCGTGACGCAGAATGACCAGCACGCTTTCCCCCTTCTCCGGCGGTGCCCGACGATGCGAGGCCATGCCGACAGGAGCCCGTCAGACGAGCCCTGGTTCAGATGGGACGAATGATGTCCTTGCCCACGAAGGGGCGGAGGAATTCGGGCACCACGATGCTGCCGTCGGCCTGCTGATGGTTTTCCATCAAGCAGATCATGGTGCGTGGCAGTCCCAGTCCGCTGCCATTGAGGGTGTGCACCCATGCGGGCTTGCGGGTCTCGGGATCCCGATAGCGAAGGCCCATACGGCGCGACTGGAAGTCACCGCAGTTGCTCACAGAGCTGATCTCCAGCCATTCCTGACAGCCTGGGGCCCAAGCCTCGAAGTCATAGGTGATCTGGCTCCCGAAGCCGATGTCGGCGGAGCACAACTGCAGCACGCGGTAGTGGAGTCCGAGTGCCTCGCAGAGACGCGACACGTGCACGCGCATCTCCTCGAGCGCCGCATCCGACTCGTTTGGATGGGTGAGCTTGTATAGCTCGACCTTGTCGAACTGGTGGCCGCGCTTGATGCCACGCACATCGCGTCCGTGGCTCATCTTTTCGCGGCGGAAGCAGGGCGTGTATGCGGTGTAGGACAAGGGCAAGCTGTCGGCTTCGAGAACTTCGCCCGAGTGAAAGCCGGTGAGCGGAATCTCCGCTGTGGGAACCAGCCAGATGTCTTCATCGCCATCCTTGTAGATGTTCTCGCGGAATTTCGGCAGCTGGCCGGCACCGAAGAGGACTTCCTCACGGCAGACGAACGGAAGGTACAGCTCCCGGTAGCCGCCATCTTGGTGGAAGTTGAGGAGCCATGCGATGAGGCCGCGCTGGAGGCGTGCGAGGTCGTCACGGAGCACGTAGAAGCGGCTCCCGGCGAGCTTTACGCCTCGCTCGAAGTCCATCTGACCAAGGCCGACGCCCAGATCCCAGTGTGGCTTTGGCTCGAAGTCGAAGGCGGCTGGAGCGCCAACGGTCTCGATCACCACGTTGTCGTGCTCACCCTTGCCGGTGGGTGTGCGTGCGTCGAGAAGGTTCGGGAGCGCGGACACCATGGCATCTCGCTCAGCAGCGAGGGCGCGCTCGGCTTTCTCTGCGGCTTGCATCGCGGTCTTGATGACCTCGACCTCGGCGATCATGGCCTGCCGGGCCTCGGGATCCTTTGCCCGACCGATCAGCTTGCTGCGGGACCGTCGCTCGCCGCGCAGGTGGTCTCGCTCGGTGACGGATTCTCGCCAGCGATTGTCGAGATCGATGATCAAGTCAACAGTCTGGGCATCGCCCCCGCGGGCGGTGAGCATGGTTCGGACGACGTCCGGGTCGGAACGCAGGATCTTGATGTCGAGCATAGAGCTTCCATTCGGAGAATCGAGGACCGGGGCACTATCGCTTGAGGCCCCCGTGCGTCGACCTCTGGAAGACGTCCGTTTCGCTACTTCTTGGATTTGGAGGGTGGTTTCCAGTGCTCTCGCCGGCGTTTGGGTGCGTCATCCCGCTCTGCGAGCAGGGCATCCCGGCGCCGAAGCTGCTCATCTCGACTCAACAGCATGGTCTTGGCCCCATCGTCGTTCCAGTTTGCGTCGTCGTCGCTATCCTCGTCGTCTTCAAGCATCGCTCGACGAAGGAGCTCTTCGCGACTCAGGATCATGGTCTTTGCGTTGTGCAGGGGCTGGTTCGAGCGCTTGACGGCCTTTCCGGCACGCTCGGCGATGCTCGGATCCACGGGCATGCTCGGGTCATCGATCACCGAGGGATCGGTCACCATGGGGGAAGCCGGTGGAAGCGGGGGCAGGCCCGGATCGGGTGGCAGGCCGAGAGGGGGTGCCGGAGCGGGCTGAATGGCTTCAGGACGGTCGTTTACGGACCGGTTGGGGGAGGCCGCGGTCGCCTTCGAGCGCGCGGACAAGTCCGGCGGTGGCTCGTGGATGGGTGGCGGTAGCGAAAAGTCGGAGGCGTCGGTATCGGGGACTGAGGGCGCCGGCGAAATGTCGGCTTCGGTCTCGTTGAAGCGACTCTGGGCCGGGGCGCCCGGAGTGGGGACCACCGGTTCGGGGACGGTCACCGTGGGGAGGGCGGGTGTCTCGAAGGGAGACGGCTGCTCTGGCACTTTGGCCGGTGTTGCGAGGGTTGTCTGGATACCGGGGATGACGGGCGGTGGGACGGGTGGTGTGGCGGATGGCGACGGTGTGCGTCGGTTGGCACTCCGACGGGCCGCAATGCGGGCGAGCAGTGACTGGACGGAAGACGGGACGGGTGGCGGTGCACCGTCGGGGTCGTCGGATGAGAGCATGGGCGGCACGCGCGGTGGCTCGACGGAGCCGGCATCCTGTGCCTGCTCGGGGCTGGGCAGGGCCGGAGCGACGAGGACGTCGTCCGATGGCGTTGGGGCTGGGGATGGATCCGGCGGTGCGCTCGTGCTGCGCGTGGCATGGCCGCCGAGTCCTGGTGGCGGTGGAGGGGGTGTGCTCTTCGGCTCCAGAGGGAGCACGGGCACAGTGGCCGGAGGCTCTTCCTCTTCGGGAGGCATGACGGGGAGGAGCGTAGAGTCTTCGTCGTATGGCTCGTCGGCATCGGTTGCCGCGGGGAGCGCCGCTCCTGGAGGCGCCTCGAGGAGCGGAAGCGGTGCGGGAGGGGTGCGGGGCGTTCCGGACGGCGGCGACGTGAGGACGGGCGGGGGAGACGCGCCGTGGTGGATGTCGGTCGCGTCGGGTTCTGGCTTGCCACCGTTGGGTTTCGCGCTCTGCTCGTCGCGAGCAGCCTCGGCTGCGGCGATCGTGTCCCGCAGCTTTTGGATGGCGCGTTCCGTGCGGCGGGAGCGGCGGGTCCAGCGAGCGAGTGCCTCGTCGATGACCTCGAGTGCGTCCTCGTGCGCGCGGTGCGCCTCGGTCCTGCGGCTCATTTCACTTCGCAGGTTCGCCACCTGCGTGATGGATTGTCCCAGGACCTCTCTCGCGTTCTGGACATCTGCTGCGGTACAGGTCACGCGGGACTGGAGCTCAGCGGGGACCGAGATGACCTCGCTCAGGACGGCGACCAAGGAGGTCTTCCGGTCGAGACGGGCTTTGCGGGCTCGCTCGAGGGCTTGGCGCCGCCGACGAAGTGCCTGCAGCTTTCGCTTCGGACGAGCCTGTTCGAGGGCCACCCGATGTTCCTGTCGGAGGGTGACGTAGCCGCGGTCGCGCCGGGTCTCGATCTTGCGTGCCGCTGCCTCCAGCTTCTGAACGGCTTTGGCCTTGGCTTTTCGGATGCGCTTGAGCTGGGCCCGCTGGTCGGGAGGCACCGTGGGAGGGTCGGGTGGACCAGAAAGGGCTGCGGTGGCACTGCGCGCAGCCTCGACCGCTTCTCCGGTGGCTTGGGTCACTTGGCGAAGTACGATGAGAGCCGGGTCTTCAGAGATCGCAGCGGGCTTGAGCGCTGCGATCGATGCGCGGAGAGGCGCGATCTTGGGGGCAAGATCGGACTGGGCCGAGACCACATCTGCTCGGCGCTCACGCGCATCTGCCACCTGGGGCACCAGGGCCTCCCGCTGGCTGGTCGCTTCTTTGTGTCGGGCGGTCAGATCGATGGAGCGAGCGATCCGGGACTCGACATCGGCCACCGCAGCGGTGCAGATCTCGACGACCACTCGCGCTTGGGCAGTGGCTTCTTGAGCAGGCATGGGGTCGGCGGCGCCTGCGGGCGGTGTGTCACGCAGCACGCGCTCGGCAATGGATCGTTCTTGAAGTGTTGCCCGCGCCGTCTCCAGGGCGACGGTTGCCGCATCCCGGGTCGCGCTCGGCTCGGAGATGAGGTCGGGCAGCGGAGGCTGGGGCTTTTGGAGCGCTTCGTGTGTGGTCGCCCGTCGGTCCTGCAGTCCACCGAGGCGTCTTTGACCGGCAGCACGACGCTTTTGGAAACGGTGGAGCGTCTTGGCGAGTCGCTTCTTGCGGTCGGTGAGCACACGATGCTCAGCAGCGAGGGGGGCCCGAAGCTCAGCAAGCTGCGCCATCAATCGAGCTTTTCTGGCCTCGGTCTGCTGCAGGGAACGCTCGGCCTGCAGCACAGCCTTTCGCAACGACGAGAGGTCGATGGAGACGCGATCTGCACGCGGCTCTGGGGGCGGCGGAAGGCGGGCTCCCTGCTCGGTGATGGTGTTCAGCGTGTCTCGGGCAGCGGCGACCGCTTCGCGGAGCGTGCCCAGATCCGCTCTCTGCGCGACCAGCACGGAGGGAGGGTTTTCGGGCCAGGGCGCTGGAACCACGAGCGCCGAGAGCCGTGTGGTCCTGTCTTGCTGCGCGTCGGTGGTGGTCTGGCGGCTCGACGCAAGCTCTGCCCGCAGGGTCCGCAAGGTCTCGAGGCGGTTTGTGCGGGGTAGGCGCTGTGCCTCGATGCGAGCGATCGCAGACCGCTGCGTGGTGATGGCTGCATCAAGTCGACTGCGGATTTCGGTGACGGCATCGTCTGCCAGAGCGACCGTCTTGCGAGCCTGCTCAAGGGCGCGGTGGATATGCGCGTGCTCGGGGGCTTCGGGCTGCTTTGGCTGTTCGGTTCGATAGGTGTCGTTGGCGCGGTTGAGGGTCCACCGCGCTCGATGCAGTCGGTTGATGGCTTCGAAGACGGCATCGTCAAGGGACTCTCGAGCCTCGGGCGTGAGCGTCTCGACCACTTCTTGTGAGACGGGCTCGGGTCGATCGGCCGCCTTTGCATGGGCCTTGCGCGTTGACGCAAGATTCTTGGCGTGGCGCTTGCGTCGGCCTCGGGCACCCTGTCGCGATGATGCGAGCGTGCTTCGTTGCGCTTGCGCCTGCTCAAGGCGGGTCTGCAGCACTTGGATCCGGTTGGTGCGCGCTTTGCGTTGCGCAGCGATCGCTTTCTGCAGCCGCTGGATCTCCGACTCGCAGGCGGTGATTCGAGACCGGATGCCCTCGATGTCGATGGCTGGACGGTTGGGGGCAGCACTCGGTGGGGGACCGGCCTTCAGCGAGCGCTCCTTGGTGGCCAGCTCTGTGCGTGCACTGACCGCCTGGGCGCGGGCGCGTAGGACGGTGCCGCGGAGGATGGCGCGCTCCCGAACAGAGATGGAGCGGGTGCCGTGCTTGCGCTCCTTGCTGGCAGGCTTGTTGCGGTCACGAGCGTTGTGCGTGGCGGTGATCTGAGCCTGAAGCGCGGCTCGCTCGGACCGATGGTGTTCGAGCGCAGTGCGTGTGGCCGCCTGCCGCTCCTGCATACGCTGAAGCTGCTCATTGAGGTGTGCTTGCTGCTCGACAGCAGACTGCTGTTGCTGCTGGGCCTCCTCGATGCGGACCTGGAGGGCTGCAACGCGGGACTCGGCCTGCGCGACGGTGGCCTGTGCGGCGTCTGTGCGACCGCCTTTTGTCGAGGCGCGTTCCGCAGGCGGTTGGTGCTCGGTCAGACGGGTTTCTTGCTGCGCCAGTTGCTGTTGTGCACGCTGCAAGGCGCCAAGCGCATCATCGACCGCATCCTGGAGCATGGGGTCGGCGGAGGGTGTGCTCGCAGCGACCGGTGCCGCTGTGGGACGTCGTGTCTGGAGTGCGGTCTGATCCTGCTGGAGGGAAGCGTGGCGGGAACGGGCATGCTCGACGGCGGTGGCCAGGGTGTCTCGTCGCGCAAGGGTCTCCTGAAGTCGGGCGCGGATGGGCTCGACGTCCATTGCGGGGCTTGTCGACTCGACCGATGGGGCGGTTTGTTCCGCGCTCACGCCAGAGGTGATGCGGGCGACGAGGAGTCCGTAGATGCGAAGGTCGCGGGCTTCGGCCTGCCAGCCGGCACGGTCTCCGGCCTGCTCGGGCAGGTGGGTACGCACCGCTTCGGCGATCTCTTCGATCTGGTCGGCCAGAGAGTCTGCGACGTCTTCGAGGGCCTCGAGGAGGTTGGGCAGGAGGATCCTGGCCTCCGCGCTCCGTCCACCCGCCGCGCCGAGCGCCTCGAGTGCCTCCGAGACCACCTCATCCATGGTGGACACAGCATCGGTAATGACACCCGGCTCGACGGGCTCGAACGCGGTGCCCCGTGCGAGCACAATCTCGATGGCCACAAACACATTGACCAGGGCGCGTCCCGCCGGGTGGTCGAGCAGCTGTGCCAGCCCGCGCTCCGGATCGTCGTCGAGCCCGGCGGCCACTGCTGCGAGGCAAGCCACGCGGGCCACGAGGTCGCGAGCCTGTTCGGCTTCCAGATCACTGACATCGCCCGACCAGCTCTCATGGGCGTCGTAGAGTGCAAGTGCCGTGCGGGGTGAAGCCGCAAGCCCCACGATTGTGGGCCCAGTATCGAGCAGCGCGGCCGCCGCGAGACAAGGCCCGTCGCTGGCGTGCCCAGGGGCGGGGGACTCCACGGGAAAGGCTTCTACGGCAGACAGCACCGCTTGCACCATTTCCGGTGCGGGGTGTGCCCCCGACGTAGATGCGACCCACTCGCGGAATGCCTGGACGGCCTCGGTAGTATTCACCCGCTTCCTCCGGTCGGCAGGTCAAGCCGACAGAGCGGCGAGCTCCGCCTCGATCGCCTGAATCTCGCCGGCCAGTTCGTTGTCCTCGGCCTCCAAGCGAGAAATCTCGGCGTCGACTTCGGCGAGTTTTTCCTCCAGTCGCTTCTCCTCTGCCGCCAGCTCGCCCAGTTCGCGTTCCATGGCCGCCTTTTCGTCGGCCACACGCTGGGACTCTGCAGCGCGCTGCTGCTCGGCTTCGGCTTCGGCCTTGGCCAGCTCTTCTTCGGCAGCTGCGTGTTCAGCCTCGCGAGCGGCGACCGCCTCGCGCGCCTCTGCGAGCTGGGCTTCGAGCTTGGCCAGTTCGGCCTCATAGTCGCGCATGGCCTGCGAGTATGCCTCCGCCTCGGCGTTGGCTTCCGCCTCGCGGGCTTCGGCATCGGCCAGCTCGGCGCGGGCTTTGTCCAGTTCTGCGAGCCGGGATTCCAGCTCGCGATTCAGAGCATCGAGGTCAGTGTCCATGGGGGAATCCTATCGCGGTGCGGGAGTCTTGCGCACGCTTCGGCCTGGGTCGGTGGTGGCGCCTCAGCGGTGGCGTGTGGCATGAACAGTCCGTAATAGCGCCCATGTCGTAGCTGTTCATGATGGTTGTGCAACTCGTGGGATCGCATGATGGTTGTGGCATGGCTCCTCGAACGGGTGGCGCAGTCCCATGGGGCGATCTGCGAGAAGGACACCCGCGCCACTGCGGACGGACCATTTTGGGAGGCGATGGGGCGAAGGCACCTCGAGGGTTGGCGGGCGACGGAGCACGCCATTGGGCATAGAGGCATGGAGTACTCGAGAGGTTCCGGATGTCACCTTCCATCCCTGATTCGTCGGTCGAACATGGGGTCCAGCAGTGGCTTCGGGAATGTCGCACGGCGTTTTGTCGAGACGCCAATCCGCGGCCGACCGAGACCGAGCGTGCTGCGCTCGTGGATCGACTGGCCGAAGTGCTGCGCTGCGCTTCTGGCGGTCTGGATGCGGAGGCAGCCGGGTCCAGTGCTGCGCTCGCGCTGGTGTTGGTGGAGGGGGCACTGCGGTTGCGTGCACCGGGGGCGGTGCTCGACGCACACGTCTTCCGCATGCTTGGAGTGTCTCGGTCGGTGCCCATCGGCACGCCGGTCGCTCTGCTGCCCACTCCCTGCCTTGTTCTGGAAATCGACCGTCTCGACGGGAACGTGCGTCGGATGCAGGCGCGCGCCACATCCCTCGGCGTGCAGCTGCGGCCCCACATCAAGACCAGCAAGAGCGGGGCTGTGGCTGCTCGGGCAGTGGGTCCAGGTGGGCCGCTCACGGTGTCCACGCTCCGGGAGGCGGAATCCTTCGCACAACAGGGATTTGGGGATCTCACATATGCGGTCGCCATCGTGCCCGATCGACTGGACCGGGTGGCGCGTCTCTCCTCCGCTGGGATTCGGGTGGGCCTCTTCGTAGAGAGACTCGATGTGGCCCGAGCCCTGGCAGCCCATCCCGGCCGCTTCGAGGCCTTTGTGGAGGTGGATTGTGGGGAAGACCGCACGGGTGCAGGCTCGACCGAGGAGGTATTGGCCATTGCGCAGACCCTGCACGAAGCACCGCGCTGTCGACTCCGAGGCATCGCCACCCATGGGGGACACAGCTACGGCGCCCGCTCGGTGATTGAGCGAGTGGCGATAGCGGAGCAGGAGCGCACGGCCGCGGTGGCCGCGGCGGAAGCGGTTCGGGCTGTGGGGATTCCCTGCCCTGAGGTGAGCGTGGGCAGCACGCCCACCGCTGTCCATGCCACGCATCTCGACGGTGTGACCGAGATGCGTCCCGGTGTGTACATCTTGGGAGACCTCTTCCAGGCGGGCATCGGAAGTCATGGGATCGACGACATCGCCTGTTCGGTGCTCAGCACGGTCTTGAGCCACCGGCCACGGTCGGGGAGGGTGGTGATCGATGCTGGGGGGCTCGCGCTGTCCAAGGACCGCAGCACTGCCGGGTGGCCCTTCGATGCTGGGTATGGCCGGCTGGCCGATGCGGTCTCGGGGGCGCTCCTCGAGGGCCTGCAGGTGGCATCGGTACACCAGGAGCATGGAGAGGTGTCCGCGGCAGGTGGCATCGCTCCGGACCGGCTCCCGGTCGGCACGCGGGTGCGGGTCCTGCCCAATCACATCTGCATGACGGCCGCCCAGTATGATCGGTACCATGTGGTGTCGGAGGGCCGTGTTGTGGCGGTATGGCCCCGCGTGAACGGCTGGTAGCAAGGCGACGTGACCGGTCGAGGGCGAGGCTGACAGGGAGTCGCTGTCGCCGGGGCGTCCGCTATACTCGGCGCATGTGCAGCCAGCGGTCCCTTGATGTCGGTGTGCTTGCGGTCGGTCTCGGCCTGCTCGCGCTGCCAGGCTGTCGAGCGGACCCCTGTCCCACCGGGTCGGTCCGCTTGTCTGACGATCTCTGCCACCTGCTTCCCAGCTTTGCACACTGGTCAGAAGGAGGCATCGCAGCGGCCATTCCGAGCGACGACTCGGCGGCGCCGGTTGCGGATGATGATGCTTGTACGCCCGACCATCCGACGGCCGACGATGTGATTTCGATGGTGCATGCGGTCCCGCTCGATGAGGACCCGTTCGCCCATGTACTCGACCTGCAGTACCGCCCCCACGACACCACGCTGTTCGCGACGGGAGAAGGGGGGCTGATGGCCTTTGACGTGGCAGTGCCCACGGCCCCTGTGCTGCAGTCGCATGTCGTGACCGACGAGACCACTCGCTTTCACTGGTTGGCACTCGGCTCCGGGGCACGGGTCTACACGGCGAGCGCCGATTTCGGCCTCTATGCATGGGAGACCACCGATCCCAGTGCGCCCACCCTCGTCCAGCACCTGGAGTCCGCCTCGATTCGGGCGCTGGCAGTGGATCAGGAACACGTTGTGACGGCCCTGAATTCCGGTGCTTTGGTGGTGTACCGCGCGGAGGAGTCAGCCTTGGTGGAGCGCGCCCGGATGGAGGGGCTCCAGCGACCCACTGCAGCTGTGATGGCTTCTGAGCGGGTCTATGTGGCCGACGCGGAGCGGGGCCTCCTCACCGTGTCGACCGCCGACGAACCGTCCATCGATCACATCGCTGCACTCGGACTCGCTACCGACCTGAAGGTCGATGAGACGACCGCACGGCTCTATGCTGCGGCGGGAAGTGAGGGGGTGGTGGTCTTTGATCTCTCCGATCCGGATGCCCCCGTGCGCATCGGCGCGGTGCACCTTCCCCAGTCGGTCCGCGGACTATCTGTGGACGGGCACGATCTCTGGGCCGCCAACCAGACCAGCATCTGGCGGCTCGACGCCGCACCGTCGCTCCCCATCCCGCTGCATCGAGAGCGCAGCGAGCAGCTTGCCATGGATGTGGTGGGTGTGGACGGGGTGGCTTGGGTGGCCGACTGGGAACAGCTCGCCACCATGGAGGCCACTGCCCGTGCGCCGGTGCCGGTGGTGGATGTGTCGGTGGGCACGGTGTTGCTGCGTGAAGGGAGAGCCTCTGTGCCCATCTCCAATCCGGGGAGCACGCCGCTTCAGGTGGAGCGGATGGGCGCGGATGAGGCTGCGCTCGTCGTGACCGGACCTCTGAAGCTGGCGGCCGGTGCCTCGGGCACGCTCGAGATCACGACCACGGCAACGGACATCCACACTGAGCTGTGCCTGGCCACCGACGACCCCGACCGTCCGGTCTTGCGGGTGCCCGTGCGCGACTCGCCGCCCGAAGACACAGTCCCGGCACTTGGTGAGCCAGCACCTGATTTCGAGCTGGTGGACCTCGACGGCAACCCGAGACGGCTGTCGGATGCCGCCGGGCGTCCGGTGGTGCTGATGTTTTTCGCCACCTGGTGTCCGGCCTGCGTACCGGAGCTCACCGAGGTCGAGGCTCGGCTTTGGCCGGAATGGGGTGCGCGGGGCGTGGAGTTCTGGGCCATCGGCTCGGAAAACGAGGTGGACGACCTGGAGCGCTTCGTCGAAGACCTTGGACTCACCTTCCCGATCCTGCCCGATCCCTCGCAGGCTGTGTTCACCGCGTTCGAACTTCCGGAAGGTCCGGGGCTGTACCCTCGCGAGTGGCTGATCGACTCCACAGGCCATGTGGCCTACGTCACCAACCGCTTCGAGCCCGATGCGCTGGCGGCTGCGCTGGCGGCCGATCCGGCGATGGCTGAAGAGTAGGAGATCGGTCAGCGCAGGGCTCGCCCGCATCACCGGCCTGGCCATGTTCGCTGCAGCGGAGCGCCCCAAAGACCTTCATACAGGAGAGGTTTTGGCGAGCCGTAGGGGGTCGTCGTCGTCGTCGTCGGCCCGCGGCTTTCGCAGGGACTCGATCATCATGAACGATGTGGGGAACCAGACGGGACCACGCCAGTTCGAATGGCTGCACTTGAGGACTTCGGGCGCTTCCGCGGGACTCTCGGCCTGGTGCCAGGAGACCGCCGCCGGCTTCACGGAGCGGTGGTTTGAGGGCGGGCACTTTTCCCTGCATCCCCATAGAGATGTGGTGGTTCAGCGGCTGTCGGCCTTGGCTCGCTCGGCTGTGCTGGAGCGCTCGGATTGAGCGAGGTTGTCTGCGCTGCGTGATGCGTGCAAGGGTGCCGAACCGTTACACTCTCCCCTGGTCTTCTACCTGGACCGAGAGGGGCTCTTCGGCATGGCCGACCCGATTCCACGCCGGGATTCACCACCGTATCGACTGTCTCTGCGGGCGATCCTGGCCTATTTTGTGGCCCTGGCGGTTGTCGCAACGGCAGTAGCGGTCGGAACGGTCGCGTTCATCCACTCTCGCTCCACCGTGAAGCGCCTCTCCACAGAGGTCTTCGAGATGGAGGCGGAGTACACAAACGCTCGTGTGCTCGAATATTCGAGCGGCGCACGCCACATGCTCGCGCTGAACACGGAGCTTCTCCGAGACGGCATCGTCGATCAGGACTCTCTGGAAGCGCTCGGCAACCACTTCATTCACGTGGTGCGTGCCAACCCACGGCTTTCTTCATCTGGTTTTGGGCACCCCAATGGCGAGGCCATGTGGGTCAGCAGCGACACGAGTGGCCAGCTGCAGGTGCATGCATACCGCCGCGATGCAGAGGGTTCGATGATGCGTCAGTCGTACCGGGTGCAGGGGTCATCGGAGTGGACGCTGGAGACTGAGGAGCCATCGGACTACGACGGTCGGGTGCGTCCGTGGTTTCTTTCTGCCCGGTCGGCGCCTGACCACGAGCCGGTGTGGACCGAGCCATACCTGTTCTTTCCCGACAATGTGCCGGGCATGTCGCTGGTGCAAGAGGTGCAGAACGCCGACGGAGAATTTGTCGGGATCACGTTTGTGGACTTCGAGCTGCGCTTTCTCTCCCGTGCGCTCCTCGACTTTCAAAACGACCGCCCCGGAGCCCAGTCTGTCGTGTTTGACGACGCGGGAACCGTGCTGGCACATACGCGTCCGAACAGCACCAGCCAGCCCAACGCGCAGGGCGACATGCAGATGGTGACCCTGGACACACACGTGGAGCCTCTGGTGCGCAGGCTCTCCTCGGAGCTCGGCCTGCCTGCATCGGCCCGACGAATCCATGCGAGTGGCCCCCGAGACATCACCATCAACGCCGTTCGGTATGTGGTGGTGGTCTTGCCGTCCAACCTGCTGCGCGAGCGCACGCGACTGGATTGGAATGTGGCGGTCATCGTGCCAGAGGCTGTCATCGTCGAGGGGGTGCGAAGGCAGGGTCTCTACAGTGTGGGCATTGGTGTGGTGATCTTCCTTGGGTTTCTGGTCACAACCGTCGGCATTGCCCGCCGCATGACCAACAGCTTTTATGGCTTCTTCGACGAGATGCAGCGGCTGGCAGCACTCGACCTGCAAGAGCCCAGCCGGCAGGACACCCGAATCCTCGAGGTGCATTCTCTCGGTCGCAACCTCGACCAGATGCGAAACGGCCTGCGCTCGTTTGGTCGCTATGTCTCGTCTGCCCTCGTGCGGGAGCTGGTCCGCAACGGCATCGAGGCCCAACCGGGAGGGCAGGACCAGGAGCTCACCGTCCTGTTTACTGATGTGGTGGGCTTTACGACCATCAGTGAAGGGCTGCAGCCACAACGTCTCGCCGAGAAGCTGAGCCACAACCTCGAAGAGACCAGCCGCATTGTGCACCGACACAAGGGAACGGTCGACAAGTACATCGGAGACTCGGTGATGGCATTTTGGAATGCGCCGAATCCCGTTGCAGACCATGCGATTCAAGCCTGCACAGCCACACTTG
This sequence comes from uncultured Pseudomonadota bacterium, assembly GCA_913044235.1. Lineage (GTDB taxonomy): Bacteria > Myxococcota_A > UBA796 > UBA796 > UBA2385 > CAJWOS01. Next base: position 801 of record CAJWOS010000093.1, on the reverse strand, counting down.
AGATTTTGGCTCGAATCGACGAGAGCGCAGCCAGCGAGAGCCCGCTCTGGCCGATTCGTATCGGAATCAACACGACTGTGGCGCTGGTGGGCAACCTCGGCTCTTCGAGTCGCTTGGACTACACAGCCATTGGGGATGGGGTGAACCTCGCGAGTCGAATCGAGGGGATCAACAAGGTGTACGGGACCCGTGCGCTCATCGGCGAGACCACCAAGAGAGCCGTAGACGACGTCATCCTCACCCGACCCATCGACCATGTGGTGGTCAAAGGCCAGAGCCGTCCCGAGCCGATCCACGAGCTGGTGGCGCTTCGCAGTCAGGCCACGCCACAGCAGCGCGCACTTGCCGAGCAGACGACTCGGGCTCTGGAGCATTACCGCGCTGCACGGTGGGAGCAGGCGAGGAACGCCTACATCCGGTGCCTCAAGATCGCCCCCAAAGATCTCCCGGCGGCGCTCTTCATTACCCGTTGCGAAGAACGACTGCGCGACAACCACGAGGCCTCGCCCCAGGACTCTACAGAAGACCCGGTAGCAGACCGCTGATCGGGCATCATGATCTCTGGTGCGGTGCGGGTGACTGCGACCGGGCGTTGCGCCGGTCGTGCGATACGGCTGGGAAAGGAGGTGCCGATGGCAAAGCGATGGGCGTGGCTCTGGATGAGCGGACTGTTGGCTGCGTGTGCCGAGTCGAAAGACGGAGCCGCATCCATGGAGAGCACCACCGACACCACCACCTCCGCGAGTGGCGAGGGCGAGGGCGAGGGCGAGGGCGAGGGCGAGGGCGAGGGCGAGGGCGAGG
>CAJWOS010000092.1 GCA_913044235.1 uncultured Pseudomonadota bacterium | reverse complement strand
TTCGGGGGACTGGACTACGACCCCCGGCGAGAAGAGGGTGATCACTTCCGTCACCTCACCGAGGTGCTCTCCGCAGACAGCGGGGCGGGTTCCGGAGACTTTGCGGACACCGGCATCAAGCTGGAGAGCCCCCGACGTGCCTTTGGCGGCGTGAAGGTCGGCTCCAAGTACTACATGCTGGGCGGCATGAAGGAAGACTTCCAGCTGGTCGATTCCTGCGATGCCTTCGACTTCGAGAACAAGACCTGGTCCCGGATCAGCTCTCCGGAGCGGACCCGACTTTCACCGGAAGCGGCCGTGATCGGAAACCAAATCTACCTCGCCGGAGGCATGTCCCCCGCCGCGGACGGAGAAGGCATCGAACCCAATCGGTCCTTGGAGGTCTACGACACCACCAACGACACCATGATGTGGTCCGAGCCATGCGATTCGTGAAACCGGTGGTCACCGCAGCCAGAGAAGCAGTCGATACAGGATTGGCGGATGGAGTCCATCCGAATCCGTATCAGTCGTGCAAACACCCACGAAAACAGATGCCATGGCAGCGCCGATCCCTGGCGGGCACCGGGTGCACTCCATAGAGACGCGCCGGGAGACCCGATGCAAAGTTACAAAACGATCGTTCTGCTTTCATGCTTCACCCTCGCAGCGTGCGCAGAGAAAGACAACTCTGCGGGCGAAGGCACCACCGAGACCACCACCGGTGAGGATGCTGGTGAGGATGCTGGCAGTGCCGGCGGTGATGATGCTGTTGGCGAAGATGGCGGCGACGATGGCGGCGATGATGGCGGTGACGGTGGCAGCATCGAGAACTACCCATCGGTGACAGACTACGCGGCGGCCTACTGTGACGCGATCCTCGTTCGCTGCGGTGTGTATGCGACGACCGAAGAGTGCGTGGACTTCGCCATGGCCAACTGGTTCTCCGCCGACTGCGTGGTGGCCAGCCAGGAGAGTGCGCTGGAGTGCATCACCTGGCTCGAAGGTCTGGAGTGCACGTACGAAGGATGGACCGACGTCTGCGACGAGGCCATCAGCTGCGGCTGAGGCCGGGTATTTCTCCGGCGGATGCTGGGCGCTGACCGACGATGGTTCGGTGGTGCTTGCACGGGACCAGGGGCTGGACTCAGCCCCTGCTGGGTGGTCGGCTCTTCTGGGTTTCGCGGCTACGCGCTCGGGTGCATCGGGTCGGGTGCATCCTTTTCAAGAGGCAGGGCCGGCGATGGGCACACGCCTTCGATGCCGTCGTCCCAGGTCTCTGATGCACCTGGCGAAGCGCTCGCATCGGTGTCGTCGCAGTCACCCACGACCGTCGTATACCCATCAAGATCCGCATCACGGCTGGTGCCGTCCGTGCTGTCCGTGCTGTCCGTGCTGTCCGTGCTGTCTGTGCCATCGCGCTTGTCCCCGCAGCCGTGCAGAGCGAGAGCTGCTGCGACGACGAGGGGGAATCGAGTCTTCGTGGTGGGCGTCATCGGACCTCTGACTCGCGGCCTGACCCTACAAACGAGCGATCGGAAACATCCGCCGACCCTGTCCAGGAAACCAACACCTACCCTCACCTGAACCCCGACCTCGCACAGCAACACCCAGCGACCCACGCACATGCGGTGTCCGCGGCGGGCGCCGCTCGACCCGGCCCGAGACAACGCTATCGGCAGCCCGCGCTGTCACAGGCGAAGGATGCAGCCGCTCCGTAGGTGTAGTTTCCGACTCCAGCGATGCGTACAGAATAGGGCGAGTTGCCCGAGAAGTCGGTCGAAGCGACATCGTAGGTCGCTGTTCCCGACAGGGTCGCGTACACCCCGCCGCCGTAGCTGCTTGCGCTGTTGTCCTCGATGGAGCCTCCCGACATGGTGCACGACTCTCCCGAAGACAGCGAGAGGTAGAGACCCCCACCGGCGAAGCTCACCGAGCTGTTGGTAATGTCGACATCCACGGCTTCGAAGTCGGAGTCGGTGTAGATGGCTCCGCCACGGATGGCCGAGTTGCCATCGAGGCTGACCGTATCCATCACCAGAGCACAGTCATCGGCTTCGATGGCACCGCCGTAGTAGTTGGACGCCGCGTTGGTATCCAGAGTCGAGTCGGTGATGGTGAGCGGAGACGAGACGGACACACACTCGATTCCACCGCCATAGGAGACTGCGATGTTGCCGCTGATGTCTGAGCTCTCGATGGTCTGCGCCCCAGTCGTGTCCGCATAGTAGATGCCCCCGCCATACCGACCAGACACATTGGAGGTAATGCTGCAATTGTGGATGTCGGTGGTGGAGCCTTCCAGGGTCATCAGCCCGCCACCGTCGTTGCTGGCCGTGTTGCTGTCCACGGTGCAGTCGCTCAGGTCGAGGGCGCTGGAGTCCGCCGCATAGATCCCACCGCCATCCACGTCGGCTGCGTTGTTGATGATGGTGATGTCGGAGCCGGTGAGGGTGCTGCTCTCTACATAGATGCCGCCGCCGTAGGCGTCGGACCCGCGCTGGATGGTCACGTCCGATACCGAAGCGGTGGCGTCGATCACAGAAAGCACCGAGCCGTCTTCTGCACCGTCAAGGATGCACAGGGCGCTTCCGTCGACGCCCTCCACGTCCACGTCGTAGCCATCGATGCTCACGTTGACATACCAGGTGTCAGCGCACACGAACAGTGTGCCGTCTGATGAAGCACTCCAGGTGACTGCGCTTCTCGAGGTTCCAGCTCGCCATCGGCTGGTCAGGTCGGTGACACCGGTGCTGTCGACGAAGCTGACGGTGCCAGCCTCGATGGTGGTGGCGTCACAGTCGTCGTCTACGCCGTTGCACAGCTCAGTCGCGCCGGGGTGGACCGCGTCGTCACTGTCGTCGCAGTCGGTCGCGTCGGTCACGTAGTCGGTGCTAGCGGTAGACGGGTCGTCGCAGTAGACGGAAGCAGGGATACGGCTGTCGCCATAGCCGTCGCTGTCGGCGTCCAGGTAGTACTCGGTGCCCGTCGCGGCGATGTCAGCGCCTGGGTCCTCGTCATCGGCGAGGCCGCTGCAGTCTTCATCGATGTCGCTCGCGTCGCAGACCTCGGTGGCGGCTGGGTTGATCGCTTCGTCGCTGTCATTGCAGTCGGAGGTGTCGGTCACGTAGTCGGTGCTAGCGGTAGACGGGTCGTCGCAAAACAAGCTGCCAGCATCGGCTTCGTCGCCGAAGCCGTCGCCATCGCCGTCGATGTGCCAACGGGTGGTCGTGGTGGCGTCGACGCCGCTGTCGTCGTCGTCGGCGAACCCGTTGCAGTCTTCGTCGGTGTCGCCGGCATCGCAGACCTCGGTGGCCTCCGGGTGGACTTCAGCATCGGTGTCGTCGCAGTCGTCGGAGTTGTCGACGTGATCGACCGGCGGCGTACAGGACCGCTCACTGATGGCGGCATGGCCAAAGCCATCGCCGTCGCCGTCGAAGAACCACTCGCTGGCATCGGCCGAAGAGCTGGGATCGATGGCTCCATCGCAGTCGTTGTCGATGCCATCACAGACCTCGACGGCACTCGGATTGACATCGGCACGTGTGTCGTCACAGTCTTCGTCAGCGGCAAAGCCATCGCCATCGCCATCGCCATCTTCGTCAATGTCACCACTGCCGTCGCCGTCCTGGGTATCGTCCTCGGCCTCGAGCTCTGTCGTCTTGGACTCGTCCGGCGCAGTGGAATCGCTGCAGGCGACCGCACACACCCAGCCACAGAGGAGTATCGTTTTTGTGGTGCCTTGCATTCGCCTTCCCGCCTCAGGATCGGAGTGCTCACTCGCGTCGGCGACTAACGGGCCAAATCCTGGTTGGTCAATCGGTACCGAAGTCAAGCTAGGCCCTCCCACGGACTTGCAGACATCCCCTCGCTACATGTCGGGCTCGCAAGTCCGTTCCCTCCCGACCCACACCACGGCGGCACGCTCCAAGCCCTCCCCTGCAGCGACACCGCGGGGTGATCATTGGGCTTGAAGGCCGCCCTGGCAGGCTGATTTCAGGGCCTTGGCGTGCTGGCGCGGTGCGACAGATGGTCGTTCCCAGCCGGCTCTCCAATCCCTGGAAGTCACCCCTCCCGAGCGCTGCCCCCGTGGTCTGCTGCACAAGCACACGCGATTCGCCTGTCATCCGTTTATAGTGGGCGGCGATATGGTCCGATGGCCTGCGCATGAACGAAGTGACTCGGCGATCTTTCCCCGGAACGATGCGATGCGACTCCCAGCACTTGACCCATCCAGCGCCTCCATTGTCTTGATGGCGGCAATCGGCGCAGCAGCCTGTCTCGGTGACGGCAAGGACGCCGATGGAGACACCGGCCGTGAGACATCCTTCGAGCGCGACTCTGGAGATTCCTGGGCCGACTCCGGCTCTGGTGGCGAGGGCGAAGGAGAAGGCGAGGGCGAGGGCGAGGGCGAGGGCGAAGGAGAAGGCGAAAGCGCTGAGACGATCGATACCGTGATCGATGCCACCGACTACGAGGCCTGGCAGAGGTATGACTTCGAGAGCCTCAACCTCGTCGCCGAAGCGCAGCCTTGGGATATCGCCCTTCAGCGCTACTGCATCCACCTCAATGGCGGAGTCAATGGCGATGGCGGTGTAGAGGCTGTGGTAATCGACGGGGCTCGCTTCGACGATGTCACCAGTTCCGACGTGCCCCCCGACGGCGACGCTGCCTGGGTGACGGACAGTGCCGATCCCGAAGGCGACCCTTCGTGTAGCGGGGCTGTCTTCGGAGACTGGTTCGACTATGACACCGCCACCCACACCCTGACGCCCAAGCCGCGGGTCACCATCGTGCGCACGGTCGAGGGCATGCCCGTGAAGATCGAGTTCATGGACTACTACGATGGTTCCGGAACCTCTGGTCACATCCGCTTCCGCTGGGCCGCGCTGACGCCTTGAGTCTCCAGCCGCCCTGAGTGACCCCTCCCACAACTGCGCGAGTAAGGGGCGCGCGGCGAGTGGCAGGAGATCACTCGCGCAGCAAATCGGACGTTGAGCGCGTGTGGAAGGGCTCACTCGAGCAGCACGAGCGCCCGGTCGATGCACCACATTCCCGACGAGATGCCCGGCGCATCGACGGGCACGACCCGAATTCGCTCGGTCCAGCGCGCCAGTGGCTTGCGCACGACCGCCCACAGTCCAGCGACGGCCAGGATGACGCCGATCTGACCGAGCTCGATGCCCACATTGAACGACAACAAGGCCAGCGGGACAAATTCGCGGGGCAGACCGGTCTGTGCGGGGGCACCGGCGAAGCCCATGCCATGCAACAGGCCAAAGTCGCCGGCAAGCCAGCAGGGTGCACGCCAAAGGCCATGGCCTTCGATTTCACGCGACAGCTTCACCGCCAACAAGAAGATGATTACTGCCCTCTTCGCCGACCACTTGGAGCCGGCCATCGCGGACCTCGAGGATGTACTGGTGCTCGGGCTCGGTGTAGCACTTTGACTCGGCGGTGCGTGCGGCGGTCACCACAAAGCGGGTCTCGGACTCCTCGACCACACGGATGTTGGTCAATGTGGACTTTTCCTGGTTGTGCTTCGCGCCTTCCATTGCGCGTGCAGCAATCGCTTTGTACTGTGCGCCAGAAAACGACACCGTCTGGTTTGTTTCGGTGTTGAGGCCTTCAATGACCGCTTCATCTACGTAGTACTCCACCATCTTGAATTCATCGGTGTTTTCGAGGGCCGTGATGGCCAGCACAGCCTCTTTCGCCTCGTCGGCCGTGGCGGCACCTGCGGTCGAGTCGGCAAGGAAGAGAGCAAGCAGGTTCGTCGAAGTCCTCTGGCGCTTGGCGACGAGTGGAGTGGTGGTAAAGCCGCCCGGCGGTGGGATTCAGCGCCAAAACTTGAATGCGTGCTCGCCTTCGGACGAACCCGGCTCCGAAGGCGCAACCGAGTAGCCAAGCCCCATCCCACTCCACAGCGGATGTGCACCTGGTTCGCTCGATGGGGACCTACCTCGCGCGATGAAAGCCCAAACAGGTGATGCGGTTGCGGGTGAGCAGGGAGGGAACCCGTCCCTGCAGAAGACCGGCAACCATCGGCGCGGGCCGGTCCACCTACAACAAAGCTGCAGCCGTCTGCAGCAGTCGCGGTGCGTAGAGTCCTACTGCGAAGACCGCAGCCTGCGGCCTCTGCGCACCGTACTCTCCAGGAGATGCAATGCCTCGCCTCCGTACGCCCGCTCCCGGACCGCGCTTCCCTCCCCCCCAACCGGAGGCCGGCATGCACGACGAGCCGCCACCCGTCCGGACGGCCCGCGCCGCGCTGGCGCGAGAGCATCGCTGGGAGATCGCGGGCCTCGCGGCCATCGTGATGGGCTTGGGAATGCTGTTCGCGGGCTTGCAATTGACGAAGCCCTTCCGGGCTCTCGAAGGCCTGGAAGGGCCGGTGATTGTGCTCTCTGCGGTGCTGGTCCTCGGCGGCCCCACCCTCGCGGCCGCCTACGGATGGGTCCACAAGGCGGCGCTCGAGAGGGCGCGGGCCCAAGTGGACGCCTGGAACGCCGCAGAGGCGACGCAGGTGGTAGCGGCCGCGGGTCCGTCGGCGGGAGCGGCTGCGTGGGAGGCCGTGGCGGGCCCCCGCTGGGCCTCCGCGGTCCCGACGGTGGACGCGCTGCTCGGCCTAGATCTGCCGGCTCCGGTGCTCGCGGACGTGGAGGCAGCGCGCATCGAGCTCCGAAAGACCGCCGCGACCCTGGACGCTCTCGACGCCGTGGGCGTAGCCTCCGACCCCGAGAACCGGCGGTACCAACGCCGCGCAGCCGTCACGGCTGGACTGGTCGCGCGCTTCGATGCGCTGCTCGGGAGCTTGGAAGAGCTGCTCCTCGAGCAGGTAGCCCTGCGGAACCAGGCCGACAGCCCGATCGACGCGCGGGTGCGCGACCAGGTGTCCCGTTCCGCCGCCCTTCGGGAGGTGGAGAGCGCCGTGGCGGGCCGCGACGCGAGACCCGGTCGACCGGCGGGAGCGTTGGTGCGACAGGCCTGAGAGGTGAGCTGCGCGTCTCAGGGACAGGGCTTGCCTCGGGCGAACCAGGTGCACATCCGCCGTGGAGCCGAATGGGTTGCTGGACTCTCGGCTGCGGCTTCGGATGATGGTTCCGAAGCTGGCGCAGCATTCTCGGTACGCGATGACCACCCCTGGTCTGCCGAGCGGCAAGCCCTGTTGATCGACGCGCTCGCCCAGGTGACGAGGCGGGTGGTATGGGTGCCCGTAGCCGATTGGGCCGTCGATTATTCTGGGGGTGTGTGGACCCGCGGAAGGGTGAGGGTGAAGCGTGGCTGTGAAGTCGAATACCAAGCCCGAAAGCCCGCTCACGTCGTGCTTGGTATACGTCGTCGCTCTCACCACACCCGTGGCTTCGACTGGTACATCGGGGCAGGTGACCGTCACGCCGTTGGGGTGCATTGCTCCCGGGCCGAGCACGAAGAGGCGTTGATGTTGTGGCCCTGCCGGCGCGCTGCGGTGCATCGGAGGACGAGAATTCCAAACGTTGGACATGTCGTCGTGGGTCTTGCGTATCTATGGAATTCTGCTGTGAACAAACACTGGATTGATCGGGGATTTCACCCTTCGCGGAATGGGGCTGCGTGGAAGTGGTAGCGTTGGGACTTGGCAACGATTCCACGGATGGGTGCTGAGCATGCGTATTTGGACTGGACTGACGTTGTGCCTGCTGATGGTGGCAGGCTGCAAGAGCGAGGCGCCCGGGAAGTCGGCGGGCGTTGGCGCGGTGGAGGACTCCGGTTCCACCGACGAGACCGATGATACGGATGGTCTCGACGATACGGCGGAGCCCGACCCACCTGTTCCCACCCGCATCGAGCTCAGTCAGCAGTCCGCACTGCTCACCGGAGGGGGAGACACCATCTCCCTCGAGGCCACGGTCATCGACCAGTACGGCGATGAGATGGTAGACCAGACGCTCGAGTGGGCATCGAACGATCCCGAGACCGTCACGGTGGACGGTGGGCTCGCCACGGCCGTGGGAGACTGGGGCTCGGCCCTCCTCACTGTGGCAGCCGGTGACCTTCGGAGTACGCCCGTCACCGTGCTCGTGGCCGATCCGGTAGACGGGACTATCCTCGTCGACGACAGCGCGGTCTCGGGCGCCGAGGCGATGAATCCCGACGCCCCGGTCGATGTGGGCTGGCAGTACCTCGTCGAGCTGGACGGCATCGATCCGCCTGCGGCTGGCGATGTGCTTGTCTCCACCGGCGACGCGGGAATCTCCGGGCGTGTCGTGTCGGTGGTCGATGATGGCCTGCGGTGCACGGCGTCCGGTGAGGATGCTGGAGACATGATCGGGCTTTTCGCGAAGCGCCGTCACCACATCGTCGGTCTCGATGTAGCCGTATGACAGTGTGAGGTTGAGCTCGTCGAGGACCACCACGTCGTGCTCGCCGGCTTCGATGAAGGCCCGAGCGCGCGCCCATCCCTACTGTGCGGCGGCGATGTCCTGATCCTTGTCCTGTGTGTTCCAGGTGAAGCCATTTCCAGAGCCCACGTGGGTGACGCCGGGAAGGGTCTTCAGCAGATTTCCTTCGCCCGTCTTCCAGGTGCCTTTGATGAACTGCACGATGGCAACCTTCTGGCCGTGCCCTGCGGCTCGGAGCACAACGCCGAAGCCTGCGGTGGACTTGCCCTTCCCGTTGCCGGTGTGCACCACGACGACCCCGCGTCGGATTTTCTTGCTCGCGACTTCGGCATCTTGGGCTGCCTTGGCCTTGACCATGCGTGCACGGTGCTCTTCCGGGGTGTCTTTGGGGTTGGGGGTGTTGCTGACGGTGGGCTTCCGGGGTGAATTGGGGGACAACCGATCAAGGAAAGGCGCCGTGCTCGACGAGATGCTGGACGGATGGCGCGCGCTCCGGAGCGGTGGGCGTTCGCTCGGGGTGCACCAGCTGCTGTACGGCCGTTGCCGCCGCCACGAGGCCCAGTCCAGGGTCGCTGTGGTACTTGCCGGGGACCTCGATCACGCGGCCGCCCTGCTGGCAGCAGGCAAGATCTCGGAGCGTGGAGTGGGTGCACAGGAGCGTGGCCATGCCCGACTGGGTCACCACGAGGGGTGGGTCGATGGCCAGGAGCTGTTCCGGACTGAACTTGGGCCATTCCGTGTAGCCATGCTCCGCGGCCACATCGTGAATTCCCGCGTAGTGGAGCATGTCGGCATAGCTGGTGCCCGAGGTGCCGCCGAAGAGACTGTCACCATAGATGGACAGGTAGAGGCCGGGGACTTCTGCCTCGTCGGGCACGCTTGCATCGAGGGCTGCGAGGCGGAGCAGGTAGTCTGACTCCACGTGGGCTGCGCGCGCTGGCTGGCGCACCAGCTGACCGAGAATCCGAATGGTGAGCACCGTGGAACCAACGCCACGCATCTCGCCGAGGTCGAAGACGGGCGTTCCGCCTTCGCGAATCCGGGCCATGAAGGCCTCGTCGGCGAACTTGGATGCCAGCACCAGATCGGGCTTGAGGGCGAGGATGGCTTCGAGGTCGTCGGCTCGGGCCAGCGCGGGGCGGTCGGCGAAGCGAAAGCCTTCCGGGTGCTGCGAGCGACTGTATTCCGAGACGCCCACGAGACGGTTCGGCTCGATCAGTTCGAGCAGGATGGGGTCGGCCACGGAGTTGAGCGACACAATGCGCTGATAATCTCCGGTCTTTACGGTCTGACCGCGCACGTCGACGAGGGTCTCGGGAATGCCGGGGAGAGGAGATGCCACCACCACGGTGCCCCGGGGCTCCTGGGACTCGGATGAGCGGGTGGCGCCCCACGTGGCCAGTGCCAGGATGACGGCCAGCGCCGCGCCATTGAATAGTTGGAGCTTCATGATCCACTCCCGTCGGATGGGAGTCGGTAGCCGAGCCCACCCTTCTCGAGGAGCTCTACGCCGTACACCGCCCGAACGGGTTTGGGCGCCACGACCTCGGCGGTCGGGCCCGTGGCGTGGACCACACCGTCTTTCATCAGGAGGGCCCGATCGACGTGCGCCCGCACCTCGGCGAGGTCATGCAACACCACCACGACGGTGCTGCCCTGGTCGGCGAGTGTGCGCAGGACTGCGTGGAGGAGCAGGACCTGACGCACGTCCAGGGCGCTGGTGGGTTCGTCGAGGAGCAGAACAGGCGCCTCGGTGGCCAGGGCGCGTGCGAGCAGGACCCGTTGCTGTTCGCCGCCGGACAACGTGGGAAACGGACGCTCCGCCAGCTCGGTGACGCGGGTGCTCGCCATGGCAGCATCCACGATGGCGCGGTCATGGGCGGTGGGTCGACTCCACGGCTCCCGATGCGCGAATCGTCCGAGATCCACCACGCTGCGTACAGGCAGAGGTGCGGTGAGTGCGGTTCGCTGGGGCACATAGGCCACGCTGCGGGCACGGTCGCGGGCGGACAGCTGGTCGAGGTCGACACCGTCGAGCGTGACTGTTCCGGTGGATGGCAGCAGGCCGACGATGGCCTTGAGCAGGGTGCTCTTGCCGGCGCCGTTGGGACCGATGAGACCCACCACTTCGCCGGGTCGGGCGTGGAGATCCACACCACGGACCACCTCGGGACCATTGCGGTGCCGGACGCGAACGCCCCGGGTCCGCAGTCCCGTAGAGCTGTGGGGTGAATGGCTCATGCCAGCCTCCCCTGGCGTGACGCCCGAGACAGCAGGAACAGGAACACCGGCGCGCCGACCAGGCCGGTCACGACGCCGAGCGGCACGTGCCCGCGGGCGGGGACGAGACGCACGAGGATGTCAGCCCAGATCACGAACACCGCACCGCCTACGAAGGCGGCGGGCAGCAGGCGCCGATGCTCCACACCCACGAAGGGACGGAGGGCGTGGGGAACCACCAGCCCCACAAAGCTCACGTTGCCCCCGATTGCCACGGCGGCTGCGGTGAGCGTGGCGGTCCAGATGATCGCCCAGCGCCGCACAGCCACCACATCCACGCCGATGGAGCGTGCTTCGTCTTCTCCCGTGAGCAGGGCATCGAGGTGGCGGGTCCATGACATCGCCACCGCGGTGCCCAACACCACCATGGGCAGTGCAAGGTAGAGGTGGTGTGCGCCCTTCGCTTCGACCCCGCCCAGCGTGAAGGCCACCACGGCCCGGCCCAGCTCGAAGTCTTCGCTGGCCATGCTGGTGAGCAGTCCGCCCAAGCTCAGGAACAGGCTCGACAAGATGAACCCGGTGAGCAGCACCGTAATGACGTTGGCCCCTCGTCCGATGACCGACATCAACAGCAGCAGTGCCAGCCAGGCCCCAAGCAGGCATCCCACGGGCAGGAGAAGCTCTGCCGGGAGCCACTCAGGTATGGTGCCCACAAGCAGGGCATTCCAGACTGTGAGCACCACCATGCCGCCAAGGCTGGCGCCAGCAGTGGTGCCGAGGATGGACGGGCTTGCAAGGGGGTTTCGAAAGAGGCCCTGCACGAGCACACCGCCTGCGGCCAGTGCGGCCCCGGCGAGGCCGGCGTTGCCCAGCCGCCAGGTGCGGAGTCGTAGATAGGTGTCGCGCATGGACGGGTCGGACAGGTCTCCGTCGCCGATCAGCAGACCGGCAACCACGCCGCCCGCAAGCGCGATCAGCAGCATGCCCCATGCGAGTTTGATCCGGTTCATGGGGCGACCTGCGAGCAAAAGCAGGCCCCGGGCCCGGGCCCGGCTCGAAAGAGCATGGCCGAACGGGTCTTCTGGGTGGGCTGTACGCACCACCGCTGTGGGTATCGGGGCTGGGAACACGCGGTACTGGCCGCAGACCAGGAGCATGTTGTCTGCGGCTTGATTGAGGTGTGTCCGGGACGACGTGCAGCATTGGCTGCCCAACCGACCAGACCTGCCCGTAGCCGCGCAGGGTCGCATCGCATCCTTCCCTCCGAAGGTGAGATGGGTGGGGGCAGTGGCCGGTCTCCTGGCTCTCACACCATCGGCGATGCCGATTCCGACGCACCTTCCCAGGACAGGACCCAGTGGCGATTGCGTTGGAGTGGGGTGTGATCACAGTGGCGGGGGCCGCGCCGGCGTCAGGGGATGCTGACGCATCCGTGCTGTTCCGGTCTTCCCGTTTCACCCCCAACGTCGTCATGGAAGACGCTGATGGGGGCACCGCTGCCGCAAGTAGTGTTAAAGAATAGTGTCGTATTTACGGGGTCGGTGGTGGTTCGTCAAGCCCGGTTGCGGCCAGACGCGCGAAACTCGTGCACGATGCGCCGTGCTCAGGAATCTGTGTGAATCCGTTTCCATGGACTGCACCAGTCGACCACGCCGCCGTTCTGATCGTGGCGCTGGCCATTGACCGCTACGTGGGAGAACCCCCGGTGCGGATTCACCCGGTCGTATGGATGGGCACAGCCATTGGGTGGGCCCGGGATCGAGCGCCGAGCGGCCAGGTGGCTCGATTCCTCTATGGACTCGGCATGGCGGTGGGGCTTCCCGCGTTGTTTGCGGGCGTGCTCACCATGCCCGCTACCGTGCCCTGGCTCGGGCCTGTCTACACCATCTGGTTGATCACATCGTGTTTTGCGGCCCGGGGTCTCGTGAATGCCGGTCGCCGTCTTGCCGGGCATGTAGATGCGGATGAGCTGTCGGAGGCCCGGGCTGCGCTGGGCTGGCTCTGCTCTCGCGACGCCTCTTCGCTGGACTACACGGCCCTAAGTGCCGCGGCCACCGAGTCGGTGGTGGAGAATGCCTCCGATAGCGTGGTGGCGCCGATGTTTTGGTACGCACTTGGAGGATTGCCGGGCCTGGTGGCGTACCGTTGTGTGAATACGCTCGACGCCATGGTCGGCTACCGGGGAAAATACGAGTGGCTTGGCAAGGGCTCGGCGCGACTCGACGACTTGTTGAACCTCCTGCCGGCGCGGCTCACCGCAGTCGGGCTTCTCGCGATGGGATGGCTGGTACCGGGATGCAGTCCGGCGCGTGGGTTTCGAGTACTGCTGTCTGACCGCAACCAGACTTCGAGCCCCAATGCCGGCTGGCCCATGGCGGCAACCGCCGGACTGCTGGGTGTCGAGCTTGCGAAAGCGGGGCATTACACCCTTGGGAGGGGGCTGAATCCGGCATCCGCAGAAACGCTGCGGACCGCATGTCGGCTTTCGGACTGGACGATGACGGGTGCTGTGCTTGCCCTGGTGGTGACCTTTGTCGGGGCAGCGGTCGTGATGTGAGGCGCGGCGGCCGCGAGTGACATCGATGCTTCGCGTGGAGAGTCCCGCTGGCGGTATTGGAGCGCGCTGCTTCGGCGTGTGTTTGGGGCAAGCGGCGCTGCGTGCCCGAAGTGACCCTGCTCCCAAGTGACGGACCATCTGGCAGGTCGAGACCAGGAGGCCCGATGGCCCGTCCGAAGTAGGAAGTACACGGGGTCGGATTCGGCCGACGGACCCGAGCAGGAGGACACCCTGGCCGACCCCGACGCAACGCTCGGGCTGGGGCGGCGGAAGTCCTCCGCTGCCCGGCGCCAGAAGGTGCTGACCGGTTCCCTTTCCTGACCTCGTAGAGGGACATGCCGGTTGTCTGCATGCACATCACCTCGTTGGGAATGGTCTTTATCGACTCCGACGACCGGCCTTTCACTATGGAGCATGGTCGTTTCTTGTTTTGCATCCGCTCGGTTGCCCCCCGCGACTGGATCTGCTCCACCTTCTTCGAGGCGTTGGTGCGCTGGCGGGGGGGGGATTTTCGGGTGATTGACCGGTCTGGGCTCTGCCCGATAGAGTGCAACGGCGGCTGATGCCTCCCATCCCTCTCTCCTGGGCCACGTGGAGCGCCTCCGGACGAACAGGTATTCTCCCATGCGCTTTGCCTCTCTCCTCATCCTTGCGCCGCTTGCCTCTGCCTGCAAGAAGATCGAGCCAGCACCCAAGCAGCTGGATGCACTCCTGCACTGGTTCTTCGCCGAGTACGATACGGCGGAGGACGAGCAGGCGGCGGAGGCGTTCCGCAACCTCGACGCGGTCATCGTTGGCAGCGATCTTGACGAGCACTCCGATGGCAGCATCACGGACCTCTCTCGCGAGGAGGTCGGTGACCTCGGGCCGTCGGGGGAGAGCCCCGCTCGCGCGGCCGGCATCTTCATGGTCAACCCCATCCAGTGCAGCCTGCGGGAGATGGGGGAGCTGGTGACGGCGCGCAACCAGGTTGAGCTGTACGGTACCTACGATGAGCTTGAGCGATCCTGGGACAGCGACGTGGAGGCCTTCCGAAATGGGAACGCCGACCGGGCCACTTGGTCCGATGACTTCACCGTGACCATCCTGGGCTCCACCTATACGGCGACCACCAACGGGGCGGGCCGCTGGGTTCCAGACCTCGGAAAGGAGGACAGCCCCTTTGGGCGGGCGCTGATGACCCGGCGGGTGATGCCGGAGATCGCAGAGTTCGAGAGCGGCGACAACTCCTACGATCAGGACTTCCGTGCGGAGGTCTATTACTCCCGGAAACCGGGGGTCACCATCCATGTGGCCGCCATGTGGCGCGAGGTGAACGTGGGGGGCTTCGACCAGGACAACGAGAGCAGCCAGCGCCTCGTCCTCAATGGCATGAAGGACTGGGACGAAGACTCGGAGAAGGCCTGCGGCGGGCGTTGACTCTCGCAGGGCCCCCACGAGCGCGCGCGCGATGATGGGTGGTGTTTCCACTGCTTCTCCAAGCCTCCGGTTGTGTGCCGGCGCCGCCGCATTATCGAAGCCCGCTAGACCGAAAAACCGCGGTTCGACCGAAGCCGAAAACGACTGCAAGACTGGGCTTCCAGTGCTCAAGCTCGTTGCATCATGTCTCGGCGGCGCTTCGGGTGTTGGCGTCGCAGGCGGAAGCGCCACCGCCCGAAGCGCCATCCCCTCCCCTCACTTTGGGCATACAAAGCCGGTCACCCCGAACACACGCCAGAGCAGCACGCTCCAAGACCGCCAACACGACTGCTCTCGTGTGCGCCTCGAAAGCTGCTTCCCCACACTCACCCGACGCTTCGTTGCTTTCGGAGCCCTCAGCCGAACCCGAAGCTGTGACCGAGACGCCAGCACCCGATAATCGTGCTCCTTCCGGGACAACGACTGCTCGCCAACACCTCGCCGGGGGCCAAGCCCCACATCCACCGGCCCACATCGGGTCGGCGCCTGGCTCAGCATCCTCAGCCTCGGATTGGAGCACTTCGGCTACGACAACTTCCTCGTCGAGTGTTGAGCGGAAGCCCTCACGGATGCGATCGACTTCATCCATTCGGCTGCGGAGTCCGTTGTTCGAGATGATGTGCGGATTCAGAAGAATGAGACGCTCGCCTACCTCGAACAAGCGTCGCTTGTGGTCGGGCGCAAGAGGTCCCCGCTCGACCGACGGGCGAGGGTCTTGACATTCACCATCCCGTGATCGGAATCGCACTGCGCAGTGCAAGAGCGGCCGGCAACCCGTCATCGAAGTGGGACGGCCGCTGGCGTCTCGTCTGCTCCAGCGGCTGTTTGGTTTGCGTGGCCTCGGGTGGCTTCCTCAGGAGCCGTGAGTGCCGCCAGACAGCCTACTCAAAGCGCATGTCGTCGAGCCAGAGGTCACCCGCAGCCCACCCCAGTGCGCCGAGGTCGAGCTCCACCGACACCACCGAGGCCAGGTCGACGCCGGAGAAATCGTCGAGCGGCACGATGGCGTTGCTCCAGTGACGGCCAACGATGCCCTTGTCGCCCAGCCCCGTCGAGACCGGGACCGCCAGCCGGGCACCCGCGGCATCAGTCAAGACCACATCAAAGTCCACTGCTCCCGTCTCGCACCGTGCCGTGGGCGGGGGACAGTCTCGGGCCACCCGAAACACGACCGACTGTTGGGCCGACAGGTCCAGCGGCGACCCAAGCTCGAAGGCCACCGAGCCTGCAGCATCCGACCACGCCAGGTGGCGCGCGGTGGTCCAGGTGGCGATGACCTCAGCCGTGGTGCCACCGCGTCCCGCCGCTTGGAGCCCGTCGGTGTAGGGCGGCTCGTTGGCGTCGGTGTCCAGCGCAACCGATCGGTTGAGCCCACCCAAGAGGTTTTCGTCTGCGACCCCGGCAAAGTCGTCTACGAGGAGCTCCGTGTCCATCCGAAGTCGAGAGTGAGTGCTCACCCCCGGCGCACTCAGGTCGCTCTGCAGTCCGGCTCGACCGTGCAGGAGCGCATCCCAGCCCACCTCGGCTGCGGTGTGCCGCAGCAGAAAGGCCGTGGACCACCGCTGATCCAGGGCGTGTCTCTCGGCAAAGCTGATGTCGGAGCCACTGGTGTACGATCCCGGCGTGTCGGCGTCGTAGGTGTATTCGTGGTTGGTTCCGTGCAGGGTCACGAGGGTCGACGGCCCCGTCAGCTGGTCGAAGACAACATCGACAAGGGGCCAGGCCTCATCGAGGTCATTGGCCGCCGAAAAGATGAGCACCGGGCGCTCGGGCAGGGGACGGTCTCCGTTGCGCTCGGGGTCGTCCCAGTCCTGACCGGGCGCCTGCAGGGGGGTGACCTGCTCAAAACAGATGGCACCCAAGAGCGATGGACGCGCCCAGAGGCTGACGAGGCTGGCCCCACCACCACGGCTGTGGCCACTCACAACGATCTGGTCAGCATCGACCATCCCGTACAAGTCCGACGCAATCGCTGGCGTGAGCGCCGCGTGCGAGCCGTACGCGATGCCGGTGACGAG
>CAJWOS010000091.1 GCA_913044235.1 uncultured Pseudomonadota bacterium | reverse complement strand
GTTTTGTTTCGGGGAGCTTTCCTGCCGGTACGTTTCTGGCAAACGCGCTTGGGTGTCTGGTGTTGGGAGTGGTGACCGGATGGTCTGCTGATGCGCTGCCGGAGCATCTTCGAGTGCCCTTGGCCACAGGGTTTCTCGGAAGCTTCACCACCTTCTCCACCTTCAGCGTGGAGTCCGTGAAGCTCCTTGAGCAGGGCGCGTGGGGGCTTGCCGCAGCCAATGTGGTTGGCTCGATACTGGTCGGGCTGTCGGGCGCGGGACTGGGCGTGTGGGTTGGGCGCGGTCTGGGTTGATCCCGACCGACTACCGAGCGGTCCCGGTGCCATCGACGAAGCGCCATGGGCGGTCGCGGTCTTGGGGCGTGGCGTAGTCAATTCCCACGCGGGGTGCAGTGAGGATGCGTGCGGGCGGCGTGCCCCGCAAGACGGCGAGCTGGGAGGACGGGAGGGCGGTCGCCAGGGGGCGGCTGCTCCAGGAAACATCCACGCCGAGTGCCTGCCCTACCTTTCCCGGCCCCTTGAGATCGAGGCGTCCGCCCCGTCTGGAGCGCACCAGCGAGCGGCCATCCACCACCGTGGCGGCTCGAATCAGTACGCAGCCGACGGTCCCGTCCTGGTCGGTCACGAGATTGAGCAGGTGATGGATGCCATAGCAGAGGTACACATAGAGGTGTGCAGGGGGGCCAAACAGGGGTGCGGTACGGGGGGTGCGGCCGCGATGCGCGTGGCACGCGGTGTCTTCGCCGGTGTAGGCCTCGGTCTCGGTAATCCGGAGCACTACACCGTCGGGCATGGCCAGATGCCGTCCAAGCAGGTCGGGAGCCACTTCGGGCGCGCTGCGGGCGAACCACACGGGAGACAGCAGGTCAGACATGGGGGACCTCGGATACGACGCGCAACGGGTGCCTATCAAAAAAGAAGACACCCTTCCGCACCCAGTGATGACTTTCGGAGGTAAGGTTTTGGGGGCGGCGAGAGGAGTGGACATGCACCGTTGGCTGGCACTGGGGATGCTCGTTGGAGGGGCTGCCTGTGGGCACACGATTCCCGATCCCAAGGGTCAGCCGTCGGCCGACGACACCGGCACGCCGATTGTGGGACACGCGCCTGAGCTCGTGGGCTTTCAAATCGACTTTGAAACCGCGACTGGACGCTCCATGCTCGTGGCTCAGGCTCGCCTGGGTGACATCGATGACAATCTCGTTCCGGAGGGAACGGTCAACGCCCGACTGCTCGACGCGGACGGTTCCGAGCGGATGGTGCTGGAGGGCGTGGTGATCGGTTCGCCGCCCACGGAGCTCCCGGAGCCCACGATGCTGCGCGTGCCGTTCGAGATCGCCAGCGACCCCGGCGAAGCGTGGGAAGTTCGGGTGCAGGTGTTTGACCGAGGGGGACTTGGATCGACCCTGGAAAAGGCGGTCTGGAGTCCCGTGGGTTCGGACTCGGGTGGTTGAGGCGCAGCGCTAGCGGGACTCGGGTTTGGGCAGCGTGATGTGGCGCGCGAGTGCGGACGCCAGCACGGCGTGGCCATGGACGGATAGGTGGTGGTCGCCCGACCAGAACATTCGAGCCGGGGATCCCTTCTGACCGGTGGCCACTCCGCCGGACGGTTGCTCAGGCGGCGTATGGAGCCCGTGCGCGCTTCGATAGAGATCTTCCCACAGATCGATGACTTTGAGATCGGGGGAGCGTCCGCTGAGCCAGTCCACCAAGCGGTCGCCGAGTACCCGCCCCGACAGTGTGAACGTATCGCCCAGGTGGGTTCGAATGGCGTCCGCCTGCGCTGCTGTGGGCGCGTGCACCGCACCCACGGGTGGCAGTCGAGCGACCAGGAGGGGCGCACCGTGCTTCACGCACGCGGTGTGCGCAGCCAGCAGCGCAGCGCCGGTTTCTTGGACTGCATCCCGCGCAGCGACCACGTCTTGGGCAAAGAGGAAGTCCTGGTTGAGCTGCTGGGACACCCGCTCTCCTGCGAGCTCCCACACTGCCTCGAGTCGTTCGTAGTGGTCTGGTGTTCGTTGGATCGCCCGCTGACCGGCCCGTTCCTCGCTGGCAACCACGTCGAGAAAGTCGTTGCCTTCGTACAGCACGACCACGCACCAGTCTGGCTCGAGGTCAGCCCAAAGGGAAAAAGCCACGCCGTACTCGGCGGGTCCCCAGTACCCGGTTCCACCGTTGACGACTTCGATAGTGACGTCTCGGTCCTGCTCCACGGCCGTTATCCGCAACAGGCGCTCCAGCGCGGGAGCAAAGCTGTCGGCGTTGTCCACCACGCCGTCGGTGTGGCTGTCGCCGGTCACCAAGATGCGGATGGTGTTTGGTGGCTTGGGCACTGTGTGTTCGGTATCGTTCCGAAAGCCACGGGCGTTGGTTCGAAACGTGACACGGCCTGCGGGATGATCCGGCACTGGCGTGACGCGCGTCGCGTGTGGTCGATGCACGTGTCGAAGAACCTCATGGGGCTGGTAGTAGTCTGGCTCACGCTCCCACGGCTCGGTCGGGGGAGCTGCGCCACAGCCCCCGAGCAGCATCCCCATGAAGCAAGATCGCCAAGCCAGAAGATGCATCGTTGTGGTGCGCCGACCGCTCATGCTTCGGGACCGGGGAGGATGGCGAAGTGGGACGGATCGAGGACGAACCACGGCACGGGCACCTGGGCTGTATTGCGACCCGCAGGCTGTTCACCGCGCAGCATATCCGCAAGGTGTTCGGTCGTAGCGGCGAGGACGATTGCCGCGAGCAGAACGATGAGTCGTCGCAGCAGGGTCTTTGTGTGAGCGGGAGAACCTCCGGTGGGATCGGCTCGCCAGCGTAGGAGGTGGCGGTCGATCCAGAACACGAGGGGCAGTGCCCACAGGCAGGCTCGGGGGTACCAACCGATGATGGTACCGATGGTGGCCAGCAGCGCGACGGCTCCGAAGCACGCTCGCGTGGCGAACAACACTGTTCCCGGGCCGTGGGTGGCCACGAGCGTGCGGTCCCCTCGCCCGCGGTCCTCTTCCTGTTGGAAGGCCTGCGCGGCGAAGAAGAGGCCAGCCATCGACAGTGCGAGCAATAAAAAGATCCAGACCGTGCGAACGCTGACCATGCCGTGACCGGCGGTGAGGCCTGCAAACGGTGTAATGAGGCCGTATCCAAACACATTGATGAACGGTCCACCAACGGGATGTCCCTTCCAGGCTGTTCGGGGATGGCTGTACAGCACACTGAGCAGAGCCAGGCAGGCGGCGCACACCGCGATGATGGGGCCTGCAGGGATGGCGATGGCGATGGTCAAGAACAGGGCCAAGAAGCCCAGCTTGGCCGTGTAGGGCGGTACCGATACGCTGCGCCCAAACGCGACCGGCCCCTGGTCCTGATCACGGGCCGCATTGAGCCACATGGTGCCGATGTGCCCGAGACTCCAGGCGGCGAGCGCAAAGCCGAGGGGCCGAAGCCCGCGGAGGTGTTCGCCGGCTTCCCAGTGGGCGACCATGAAGCCGAAAGAGACCGCGAGCCAAATCAAAGGCAGCATGCCGGGGCGAACCAGCGTGGTGAGTGCGCGGACCGTGTTCAAGACAGCCACTTCAGCAGCGCAACGATGCCGATCAGGAATGGAACATGGGCCATGTATAGAAGGAGGCTGTGGCGCCCCAGCAGGCGGATGAAGCGGGCGAGGGACCCCTGCACGGGAGGTCCGTTGCTGGGAATCGCCTTGAGCTGGCGGCCGAGCACCAGGCCGACCACCACCACGCCAAACCAGGGGAGGAACGGCTGGTGGTCGAATGTGGAGCGCGTGAACGGAGACAAGCCGGTCCAGTGCAAGGCGGGGTGACTGAGGGCGTCGAGGCGAATTCCGACCCCCAAGGCCACCAGCGTTACTCCCAGCGGGAGCAGGAGTGCCGATGACAGTCGGAGCAGCGGAACGGCCGCCACGCTGCAGGCGGCGATGGCATGAAGGATACCGAACGTCACGATGCGGCTGGGGTCGAGCACCGCGCTGGTGATGGTGACCACCCCTGCGCAGGCGAGCACTGTACCGAGGCGGGTGAGGGAGGGGCCACGCTGGACAGGCGCGCTGAGCGCGAGGCTCACCCCCACCAGTCCGAAGAAGGCGCCTGCGATGGACTTCTGGAACGCGATCCACCGCAGGTCGCGGCGGATGGGGAGCTCGACCAGGCCGGCCTCCGTGGCGAACCAAGCGGCGTGGTAGGCCACCATGGCGATGAAAGCGCATCCGCGAGCCACGTCGACGGCAGGGATTCGGCGGGAACGCGGCACGAGAGGCTCGGAGCGGGCAACAAGAGATGGCCAGTGCGGCCGGGTTCGGTGGTGGTCAGAAGATCTCGATCGGCTTCTGCCGCATGCCCAGGTAATCCTGGGGGTTGGTTCCGTGGGTGCCCATCCAGCCGCGCAGCGCTTGTTCCATCTCGTAGGTGCGGCGCGGCTGTTCGCTGGAGATGTCGGTCTGTTCCAGGGGGTCCACCGAGAGGTCGTAGAGCCGGCGCTCTCCGTCTTGCAGGTCGAGCACCAGCTTGTACTGATCGTCGCGGATTGCACGTCGGTGCACGAACAGGCGGTAGTCGGTCTCGGCGAAGGCCTGGCGCGAGCTCTCGTCGCCTTGCAGCAGCGGCAGCAGTGATGTGCCGTCGATACTGGCGGGCTCAGGCAGGCCGAGCACGTCGAACAGCGTCGGGAAGAGGTCGACGGTGCGCACCACGCCCTGAACATCCTGGCGACGTGCATAGCCGGGGAAGCGCATGAGCATCACGGTGTGCAGTTGCTCCTGGTAGAGCGAGTGCCCGTGGTCGATGTGGCCGTGCTCCATGAACTCGTCGCCGTGGTCGGAGACCACCATCACAATCGTGCGTTCGAGAAGCCCCAGGCGCCGCAGTTCTCCCAGAAAGGCGCCGAGGCGCTGGTCGGCATCGCGAACCTTCTTGTTGTAGACCGCTTCAAGGAAGTGGGCATCTGCGTCGTCGAGGATGCCAGAGAGGCTGGCGTCGTCACCGGGCTTGGCGATGGCTTGAAGCCCTTTCTCTCGCAGCTCTGCCTGCTCTTCCGTGGAGCCATTGAGCGCGCCTTCGTACGACAAGCCTTGAATCTGGCTCTCCGGCAGGGCGTATTGCCCATGGGCGTCGTATCCGTGGAGGAACAGGAAGAACTGGCCGTCGTCTTTGTGTGCCTGAAGCCACTCGAGTGCGGCTGGGCTTGAGTAGTCCATCCCGGCGAAGGGGCGGTCGTCGAGGTAGCTCGCGAAGCCCCTGCCGAAGCCATATTTGCCCTGCACACCGGCACCTCCGGTGAAGCCCACCGCGGTCCATCCCTGCTGGGCCAGCAGGTTGGGGAAGGTCTCAATCCCGGCCGAGAGCGTGGTCTCGGACATTTTGTCGGCACCGAGAAGGGTGAGCTTGTTGGTCACGCGATGGATGGAGGGCCACCGAGCGGTCCACATGGACATGTGGGATGGGAGAGTCCAAGACGCAGCGGAGATGGCATTGTGGAAGACCACCGATTCCTCGGCAAGCTGGTCGAGGTTCGGCGTGAGGCCATCGGTGTTGCCTGAGAAGCCGGTGCGGTCGTATCGGAGCGCGTCCATGCTGATGAGGACAATCGACAGCTCGTCTTTCCGGTCGGAGAGGTCGTACCGGGCTGCCGACATGGTGGCATCGTCGACAAGAGGCTCCAGCACGTCGGACAAGTCGGCCGGTCTGGCGGCCCCCGGCTCGGACGGTTGACGGGCGAGAAGCCAGAGCAGCACCGCAGCGTTGGCGAGGACAATGACGACGACGATGGCACGCAGCTGCTTCATGCGAACGGCTCCAGGCGATGGACGGGCTGTATCTCGGGGCGCCCGGTCACGCGCCCCGTTGGGCCAAGCCACCGCGTCAGTCTGAGTCGGGACCTGCGCTCTGGGTAGGCAGCTGCACCACACTCCCTGCCGGAACGACGCGAACATGGGCGCGCTGCGTGGCTCTCGACCATGCTGCAGCGCGGAGGCGTGCCACCTCAGCACGAGGGCTCGGTGAGGCTGCAGCGGCTTGGAACCGGGCGATGTCGGCCTGTGCTGCTGCGATTCGCTCTGCTGCCCTCGCGTGTGCCGACGACAGCAGGGTGGCGGTCTGCCCTCGCGCTTCGGGAATGCGCTTGGAGGTATAGGCCTCGGCACCCAGAGCCAGCGTCTCCCGATCGCCGCGGGCGCTCGAGACGTCGTTGAAGGCATCCACCACAGCAGGGGGAGGTGTGAGCTCCCGGATGTTCACGGCATCGATGCGAGCGCCGGTGTTCAGGCTCGTGAGAATCGCCTGCGAGTCGCGCAATACCCGCTGTTGCAGCTCGGTACGCCCTGTGGTGAGCAGTCGGTCTACGTCCATCGTGGCAACCACATCGGTGGCGACCGCGGTCACAATGGCTGCGGCTTCTGCTTCAGGGTCGGCGGTGCCCGTGAGCCACTGGGCCGGGGCGGCAACTGTGACCTGGACCACGAGATCGAGATCGACGAGGTTGGTGTCGCCGGTGAGCATCCGAGTGCGACCGGGCTCCACGCGTCGAACTTCACTGACGCTTACGATCTCGTGCATCTCCAGGGGCCACGGCAGCCTGAGCCCGAGGCCCGCCTGGGCGGTCCGGTTGATCTCCCCGAGCCGAAAGACCACAGCCAAGTCGCCGGTCTCGACGACAAACATACCGGTGGACATCCATACGGCCGGCAGCAGTCCGAGGGCCCAGAGAAGCGGACGGGAGCGGCTCACGGAGCCGACCCCAGCATCCGACGGAACAGCGGACTGTCGGATTGTAGGACGATGGTGTCGTCTTCGTTGATGAGCGTCTCGAAGGCTTCGATCTCGCGCAGTTGTAGATACAGAGAGGGATTTTCCGCAAACGCTTCTGCGTACAGTCGGGCGGCGGTCTGCTCCGCGCCGGCTTCGATGCGGGCCGCGGCTTGCTCGGCCTCCGCCAGCATCTCTGCCGCCTTTCGGTCGGCGTCTGCCCGAATGCTGGCGGCTTGTTCTTCCCCCTCCGAGCGATACCGATTCGCGATCCGGCTCCGCTCAGCTCGCATGCGGTCGTAGATGGACTGTTCGTTTTGGAGCGGCAGCCCCAGCGTGCGAAGGCGGAGGTCGAGGACCTCGATCCCGAGTCGACGTGCTGCGATTTTTGCGACATCGTCCTTCAGCGAGGCCGACAGCATCGGGCTTGCGGCAGACGATGTGGCTTGCACGGCCATCAAGGCCGCGTATTCACGCTGCCCGAGGGAAGACGCGATTCGGCTCACTGCCAGGTCGGAAAGCTGGGTCTCCGCCACCGCTGTGGTGCCCACAGCCTCCAGGAACATCTTGGGGTCTGAGACCCGCCAAAGCACGAAGGGCTCGACGACGAGATTCTTCTTGTCTTGCGTCAGCATCTCGGTGGCGGGCACGGTGAGCAGGCGTGCCCGGCGGTCAAACCGGATCACTTCATTCAGCGGCCACGGCGCGCGAAGGTACAGGCCGGGTGTAGTGACCGTACGAACAGGGGCCCCGAAGAGCGTCACTACTGCGACCTCTCGTGCGTCGATGGTGTACAGCGCCCCTCCGAGACTGGCGACCAGTAGGACAACCGCGCCGATGAGGCTCCACGGTGGCGCGGAAGGACGGAGAGGATGGTTGGGGTCGGACATGGGCGTTCCGCGACGGGTTCAGCGAGGGACGGGCAGCGACGGGGGAAGCGTTTCGCCGAGCCAGATGGACACAGTGGGGGGAGCGATCACGACCGAGCGGTCCGAGAGCGCCGCTTCGATGCCCTCCCAGCGGATCCGGGAGCGGGTGAGGTTGGGAGCGGCGCGGCCTCCGGTGACCAGGGCGGTCTGGGAAGCCCGCATCGACTCGGCGCGAGACAGGGTGGTGGCTGCCGTTCCGTGGGCGCGTGCAATCCGGGCCACCGCGTCGCCGCCCGCGCGAGGGAGGACATCCGCTGCGTAGGCCTCGGCCCGGTTGATGGCGGTCTGACGCTCCTCGTCGGCGCTGATCACATCGAGGAAGGCCGCGGTGACACTCGGTGGGACCGCGGCCATCGAAATGGGTGCGTCGAGGACCTTCACCCCAAGGCGCGCCTGGTTCGATGCTGCCTGGGTGGCAGCGCGAACATCTGCTTCGAGGGTGGTGCGACCCGACGTGAGCACGGCATCATGACTGCGGGTCGCGACGGCTTCCAGGAGTGCGTTCTGTGCCAGTGCCCGCAGGACCGAGTCGGGATCGGCGAGGCTGTAGGCAAAGTCCGAAGCCGACTCCACCTTGTAGTGAAGGCTGGCCTCCACAGTCACCATCGACTGATCACCGCAGAGCAGTGGCGTGCCAGAATCGGCGATCTCGGCGCGGCGGATCCGGGCGACGTCCACCAGCTCAATGCGGTCGACGGGCGGCGGGAAGGTGAGCAAGAGTCCGGCTTTCGCGGAGGGCAGGGGCTCGCCGAAGCGCTCTATGATGCCCACATGACCGATTGGGACTGCATGGAGGCCTCCGGCTGCCCATGCCAGCGCCAGGCCCGCGGCAATCCACCGGGGGCGATGCACCGAAGCGAGGGGTGCATCGAAGCGCTGGAGGGTGGATCGAGCGCGCCGGTCGTTGAGATGGCCGCGAAGACCGGCCGATGCAGTGGCCACACCGCTCGCGACCAGAGCCAGGAGTGCGGCTGCAGCGAGAACCGAGGCCGCGGAGTGCTGCATCAGGGCAAAGCCTTGAGCGGCCGTGAACAGTCCCAGGCCGGTCGCATGCAGCCGGTGTCGGTCTTGGTCGGCGCTTGCCTCGCGCCTCGCAAGCCACTGGTCACCGACGAGTACCACGAGCGCGATGCACAGCATCAGCCAGCTGCCGGGACCTGGATCTGGCAGTCCGCGAGACAGTGCGGCGACCACCACGGCCGCGCCACCCAGTCCGGCCACCCCCGAGAGGGCTTTGCGCATGCGTGCAGGGAGGCCTGGTGCGGCAAGTGCGGGGCCGAGCCGAGCCAGTGTGGCCAGCCCCGCCCACGCGAGAAGTTCACCGGCGCCTGGCTCTCCGAGGAGCGCCAGGATGGCACCAGCGTTGAGAGACAGCAGCGCGAGTCCTGCCCGGCCCGTTCGCGGCGGAACGGTGCTGGGTTCCAGAACTTCCACCGTCTCTTCTTCCATGGCTTCGTCGTTGGTGGTGACTGCGTACGTGACACCGAGCGCGGCGAGCAAGCCCCCCACCCATCCCACAGGTGCGAGGTGTTCGCCGTACACCAAGACCCCGAGCACCGTCGCAAAGACCACCTCGGAAAGGGACAGGACTGCCGCAAGCCCAGCGCCCACTCGCTTCATCCCCAAGTTGAGGAGGTAAAACGGGAGGTTGGTGCAGATCACGGCCAGACCGAGGGTCCACAGGAGCGCCGAGCCGGAGAGCCAGAGCTCGCCCATCACCAAAGCGATCATCCCCAGCAAGACGGCCGCAACGGTCCAGGCGAGGGCCAGGGTCGACAGGATGGGGGTCTGGGCCTGCCGCGTGGCACGGGTGTAGACGAGGACGGCGCCGTAGCCAACCGCCGAGACCAGCGCGAGGCCGTCACCAAGGAGGAAGCGGGGGTTGGCGAAGTGGGCGACCTGGAAGAGGCTCACTCCGGTCAGCATGGCCACTCCGGCCAGTGCGATCCCAGCACCGGTGACCGCTGCCGGAGAGGGCTTTTCTCGGAACATCCACCAGGCGAGGGGAAACACCACGACCGGTGCGAGGTTGTGCAGGAAGATGGTGTTGGCAACGGTGGTGAAGGCGTAGCCGCCCACGAATGTGCTGGATGCCAGGGCGAGCGCGACGCCCAGGACCGATCCGAGCCGGACCGTGTCGCGCGTCGGGCGGGTGAGGACTGCGGGACCCTCGCGGGCGGCTGCCATCGCTGCGAAAACCACCGCAACAAAGATCGCTCGCCAGGCCGCCACGCCGAGGACCGAAGCGGCTGCGGCCCGCGTGAACAGGGCCATCAGCGAGAACGCGAACATGGCTCCCAGCACGAGGAAGAGGTCGCGGCGGGTGGGTTTGACGGACTCGGGGTCGGTGGACATGGGCTTCATCGCGAGGGGCGTGGGCAAGTCTACCCGTTGTGGAGCGTGATGGCTGTCGTGGGCCTTCGCACCGCCGCCTGGGCCGGGTACGGTTACAGTGCGAGAGCCCGCGGGGTGCGGGCAGGTGGAATCCAGATGACTCGGTCAGACCGCAAGTCCAGCAGCACTGGTGTCTTGTACTGTGCAGGACGGCGCGGCTCGTTCGACCAGTCGTTCTACCGGTGGGGGCTCCGCAGCACCGGTGTGCGAGTCGAGCCTGTGGGTGGCTACCGGGATGTGGTGCGCACACTCCAGCGCACCGCGCCGCCAGCAGATGGTCCGGCTGCGGGGGTCGTCGACCGCGATGCCCGACCGGATCACATCTTGGCGAGGCAGGCCGAGACGGTGGAAGTCCTGCCGTATTTTGAAGTCGAGAGCTACCTCATCCATCCCTCGATTCTCGGTGCAGCGCTGCGGCACCGCGGACTGCGCATCCAGACGAAGGACATGATGGCCATTTTGCTCGATGCGGCTCGGGGCACCTATATGCCGGCCATCAATGCGCACCTCAACCACGCGCCGAAGAGTCGAGGGTCCAGTCGCCTGGAACAGATGGCCGCGCAGTACGCCGAGCAGCTGGAGCGGGCCGACGAGATCATCAAGAGGGGCAACGCCGATGCCTTGCTTCGGTACTTCCCCGGACGGCAGCTTTCGCACCGCGTGGCACGGAAGCTGGATTTCCTTAGCGCGCAGCATCTGCTCGACACCGTGTTGCAGGTGCCTGGGCTTCGCGATCAGTGCCGTCCGGTGCGGGATCTGCGGAGGGCCCTGATGCTTCGGCTGGGTCTGTAGGAAGCGGGTACCGCGCGTCCATGTGGCAACAACCAACGCGGGCTTTGTGAAGTGCTGGTCGCGTGGAGGCCCAACGTGGACCGGACTGCCGATGCCGCGGCGCTACACCCAAGTTGAGGGGTCGTGGTACTCGAGGCGGCTCGCCATACGCTGTACCTGCGGAAGCTTCAGTGCCGGTGCCAGTGCATCGGCCCGAGCAAACCATCGGCGAGCCCGGGGACGCGCGGTGGCCATGACCGGTGGAAGGGGTTCATCGATCACGCGGTCGAAGCGGGGATGGATGGGAATGTTCAGCCACTTGGCGATTCGATGGAAGGTGGCGCGCCGCACATCGGGCCGTCCAACCACGTCTTCGAACCGCACGCGGAGGGTGTCTGCATGCCCGTCGATGAAGCGCAAGGTCGCCGAGTGTGCGGCAACCCACTGATGGGCAGCAACATGAACCAGTGGTTGGTTGGCCACTGCGCGCCAGCCCGGAAAGAGATCGTACTTCCAGAACCGGGCGTCGCCCGCACGGTTCTCTGCGTAGCCAGGGATGGACAGGGCCGGTGTGACGGGGTGGGAGTGGAAGCCATGGTAGTTCCAGCCGTCGACCAGTCCGTTGATTGCGGCCGCCGGGTTGCGCGTGAGGTGGAGCACCCGAAAGCGAGCCGTCGGGAACACGCTGCGGAGGAAGGGAAGTCGGTAGGCGTTTGAGGGCGTCTTCACCACAAAGGGCTTGGTGAGGTCGGACTCCGTGGCCCGCGCCCAGGGACCGACCGGCACGAATGGTGGTTCTTCGACCACCACGCCAGATGGGGCTGCGGGGGAGGGGAGCCCTGGAAGAGCTTGGTTCACAGCGCCCGCATCGAGGTCCCACATCCGGGGGTGGACGGCTTCATGCTGCGCTCGGGCCTGGCGAATCACTTCGAGGTGCACCCGTTCCAAGGCCAAGGACGGCAAGCTTTCGGTGGAGAAACGGGGCCCGCAGACGGTGTGCCAGGCCGCTTCAAGCCAGCTGCGGACTGTCGCGTGCTGCCAGGTGTGCTGGGGCCACTGGATGGTCCAGCGCCAGGTGAGATCGGTGGCCCACTGGGCGAGGTCGACGGGGCCCTCCGGCCGGTAGCCAGCGTCGAGAGCGAGCTCGCGGTCGAGGACATCCTGCTTGAAGGGAGTACCGAGGGGGATGTGGTCGTCTTGTCCGCCGATGTCGAGTGGGTGGAGGCCTGCGAGCGTGAGGATGGGATTCAGCTCCGCCTGGAGATGAAGCAGGTCGGGCGACGCGCGCAGCGTCTCGCTGAAAACGCTGGATCCGCCCCGAGACGACGACGCGATGATCACGACTTCGCGTACCTTGCGACAGAACTCGGTGACCCGAGCACCCCGATGTGCTGCCAGCGCCTCGACCCGAGCGCGAACCGCATCCAGCTCGTGTCGGACATCGACCAGCTGGTGGTTCATGGACGACGGGTGCGCAGATCGAGGAGCGTGAGCCACGCTCGCCGATTCCAGCGCTTCCAGTGGTTGGCATCGTTGCGCAGAGACTGAAGCTCGACGCGGGTACGCTCCCAGGCTTCCCGTAGATACAGCAGCGGATCGGAGACCGGCACACCTGCATCCGTCGAGCGGGCGTAGCCCAGCGTTTCCATTTGCTCACCGCACTCCTCTTCGACCGCACGGATCTCCACCTCGGTGAGCTCACGCCGCCACTTTTGGCTGTTGTTCTTCAAGAACCCGGCGCTTGCGTTCTTCCACGAGTCCATCATCTGTGCGATTCGTTGTGCGTTTTGCGTCTTCGAAAACTGCAGCATGTCGGGATGGAAGGACTCTTCGAGGTGGTTGCAGACCGCCCGTATGGTGGTGTCGGGGTCGGTCGTGAGGGCTTCGTAGTGGATCCGGAGTATGCGCTCGGGCATGCGGGCTTCGAGCGCGAGTCCGTGGGCCTGCTGGGCCGACCACAGTCGGGCCGAGAGCCGTGGGTCACAGGGGGAGAAGACACTTTTGCGGGCTGAGACCGCCACATCGCGTGGGTCCCGCACGAGCCAAAGGAGTCCAGCTTTGGGGAAGCGGGCGAGAATCCTGTCGACATGATGAATCATGAACGTGGACTTGCACCCCCAGCGCCGGGCTGGCGTGCTCTCCAGGTGTTGTTCGTACAGGGCGAGAAACAGGCCGAACAGGTCGTTTGGAACAGCGTCCTCTGCCATCCGTACCGGATCGGGCTGGATGTCCCATGGATGGATGTGAATCTCGACGAGTCGAGCGATGTCCTCTGCGAGACGGACTCGCCGGTCGCGGTCTTCGAGGGCGCCGTAGCGATGCTCGAGCCGCGAAAAGTAGTTCATCACATGGGGGGGATGCGGAACCGTGATTCCGGGATGGGCGTCGAGTACAAGTCGCAGCAAGTTGGAGCCGGAGCGCTCCGTGCCGATAATGAACAGGGGATCGGTGGGGCCGGCTGCAGGCTCGGCGGCCATGGAAGGCATGGATGTCTCCAGACGCCGACGGCCTATCTCTGGCTTGGCGCTCCGGCGAGGCTGCATGCGGGTCTGGGATGGCCTACAGAGCAGCACGCGCTCGGTCGACTTGGTTGTATACCGCCGCGGCGCTTTCGGAGGACCGATGTCGATCGCTGCCCCGATGCTGGCTCTGGCTGCGATCTCGGGTGCGGGTGCGGCGCCATGGCCAGACTTGTCCCAAAGCGCAGTCACAGGAAGCCTCGAAGGAAAGAACGATGCCGCGGTCCTTGTGGCGGTCGAAGACTATGCGCGGCTCGAAGACATCCAGGGAGCTCGCGCCAGCATCGATCACTGGACCCGTTGGCTGGCGCGAACCCGTGGTGTGCCGGTCACCCGCATTCATCGCCTCATCGATCAGCAGGCGAGCCCAGAACAGTTGCGGTCTGCGGTGACCTCGGCCGCAGGACAAGTGGGCGAAGAGGGCACACTGTGGTTTGTGTTCGTGGGGCATGTGGCGCCGGGCCCCGGTGGCCTTGATCATGTCTTCATCGGCGCAGATGCCGAGCCGACGGTACAAAGCATCCATGCGGAGTCGGTTTCGCGTGCAGCGCTCTGGGAGCGGTCCGGAGGGGCGCGGTCGGTGTGGGTCGTTGATGCATCGCTTCGGGGGATGGGGAGCGACGGCGCTCCCCTGGTCATTGGACTGCCCGAGGCTCGTCCGGAGGTGCCGCCGCTCCTTGGACAGCTGTTTCTCGGCTGGGCCGAAGCACGAGCTTCACCCGAGGCCTCTCTGTCGTTGCCTACGCCCGCGCTTTCGTACCTGACCTTAGGCGCATTGCGGGGGTGGGCCGATCAGGATGGCGACACCGTGGTGCATTCAAAAGAACTGAACGAATACCTTGCGAGTGCACTGTGGGCATCAGGAGTGGAGCACCCAGTGTGTGTGGTGGGTGAGGCTGCTGCTCTGGTGGGTGGTGCTGCGGAGGCCGGACCCGATCTGGTGGACCGGATGGTGGACCCCTTGCGGGGCGGGAACCTCGGGGGGGCGGTCATTGAGGCTGCGCTCGAGCCCCGACTGGAAGAACGAGCCCGATGGGCGGCCGCAGCGGAAGCCGCCGAAGCGACGATGAATGAGCAGGTTGGGGCGGAGCGGCGGCGCGCTTTGCAGTCGCGAGCAGCGCGGCTGGCGAGTGCGGAGAAAGCGCTGCAGAAGCGGGCCGCTGCAGACTGGGCGGCGATACGCGTTGCGCGCGAAAGCGGCGGCGACCGGTCGTACGCGGTGGTTCGAGGCTTTGTCGACACCTACGAGCAGGCACGGGTCCGCGTCGAGACGGCATCACGATGGGTGTTGGTCCCCGAAGTGGAGCTGGCGCTGGACTGGTTGCGGGAGCGCGACCGTGCCCGTGCCCGCGACCCGCTCACCACACCGGATCTGCCAGCGGATGTCGAGCCTGCTGTCCGCGATGCCGTGATGGCCGACTTTGGAGATTGTTTGTCGTTGGCTCGGCCCGATGGATGTGCCGATTTGGGTGTCCGCTTCGAGCGTGGCACGGATGGATTGGTGGCGAGTCCCGAAAAGGCCGTCTCTCTGTATCGACGGGGATGCGACCAACGCTCCGGAGATGCCTGCAACAATCTGGGCGTGGCCTATGGGCGCGGCGTCGGACTCGCTGCAGACCCGGTTCTGGCCCGTCGCTGGCTGGAGGTCGCCTGCACGCTTGATGCTGGGCGAGGGTGTGGAAATCTCGCGATGTTGCTCACGGCTGGGGAAGGCGGAGACCGGAACCTGTCTCGCTCCCTGCAGGTGCTCACTCGTGGCTGCACGCTCGACGATGGTGCCTCCTGCGCGATGCTTGGTGCGCGTCTTGCGGATGGAACCCACGGGGCGGAGCGAGATCTGGAGCAGGCACGCCGCTTGATCGCGAAGGCTTGCAGGCTGGGGCATGCCACCGCTTGTGACGGGGCAGATACCCCGCCGTGAGGAGGCCGGATGCTCGCTGCGCGGGCAGGAGCAGGGAGTGAACTGTCGCGCCGGGCGTGCTGGGCAGCGGCAGCAGGAAGGAGTGGGGCGAGTGAACGTGGAGCAAGGGTGGCGCCCCAGGGGCGTGACCTACCGAATCGTGAGCAGGAAGTCGCCCTGGTCGGAGGGCTCGTAGCCGTCGACCACCAAGATGTAGGCTTGCCCGGCTGTGGCATCAAAGGCCACGAGGGACTGGAGGGAGTCATGGTCGTCGTTGCAGGCGACCGGCTCGCGACTGCACCCGCGAAACACGTAGAGCACGGTGTCGAATTCGGAACCGAAGGTGTCGATTCGATACGGTCGAGTGGTGTCGGGACGCCAGCGATATCGAAGCTCCGGTCCGGCCGAGCGAGCACATGGCGCCCGCTCGTTTGCGGACGCGAAAGCCGTTGTGCCGACCACTGCTGGTGCTCCTGTAGACTGCGGGATGTCACCATGAAAGCAAGCCGAAGGGTCTTCCAGCTCTCCCGACCACTCGGCGGTGTCGATGGGCTCGGGGGCGCACGCGCCCAGAGCGAGTGCGGTGCAGAGGCCGGTGGCTCGAGCGAGGGTCATGCGGTGGCCTGTAGCCGGGTTTGCATGGATGGGAAGTCGGGCATCAGATGAAGCGACCCACATCGGCACCGCCATTCGCCGCGGTTTCCGGAGTGTGGTCTGCATCGACAAGCTGCTCGATCCGATCCATCAAGGTGTCGACAAAACCCTGTAGCTTCGGGCCATGGTCCATGCGGGTCTGGTGCGCGAACGGTGTGAAGCCAGGAGCCACGGCGAAGCTCGCCAGATCTGGGTCATCGGGATGAAGGGGCCTCCCCACCCGGTAGCGGATGGTGCCAGGGCGGGGCCAGGGCGAGTTTCCAGGGTAGACCCGATGGCTGCCACTGCATCCGACAGGGATCACCGGTACTCGATAATGGTTTGCGATCTCGGCAATTCCGATCCGACCTCGGGTGAGTCGTACCGAGCGTGTGCCCTCTGGAAAGACTAGAACCTGCAGCCCGACGGTCAGCGCTTCGCCGGTGAGCCGAACCACTTCGTGGCTGTGGGCGGCAAACAAGTCCTCGATCCGCTGGGCCCAGTCCTTGGGCGGCTGAACGAGTCGTTGACGCAGCTCAGAGTCCAACTCGGTGTTCCCGGCTCGATCGACCAGGTTGCGCAGTTGGCGATATTCAGACGCACTTGGAGGTCGGCCGACCGTTTCTTGGAAGGCCGTTGCGATGAGGTAGCCGCGACTCGCGATCGGGATGTTGCTCATCGAGTGCATAAATGTGCGACCGAGCCAGCGGTCGTAGTACTTTCCCTTCACCCAGCACGACGTGTACTGGTCGAGGTTTTGCGCAAGCGCGACTTGGAAGCCCCAATAGTTGTAGCGGTCTGTGTGGTTCATCG
>CAJWOS010000090.1 GCA_913044235.1 uncultured Pseudomonadota bacterium | reverse complement strand
CCTTGAGGAGCTTGCATCCCCCCGAGACCGGTGTGCCGGCGAGATGCTGCTTGAGATCCTTGAGCATGAACGGCACGCCCTTGAGCGGACCATCAGGGAGGTCTCCCACCTTCGTGCGGGCACGCTCGCGAAGATCGTGAACCACTGCATTGAGCGAGGGGTTGCGAGCGTCCACACGGGCGAGCGACGCATCCAGGAGCTCTGCGGAGCTGAGCTCGCCTTTCTGCACGAGCTCTGCCATTCCCGTGGCATCGAGCTGGTCATATTCGGGAAGGGGAAGAGCCACGCGAACCTCCGTCGGCAGACGCCCGCCCTAACCGGCCGACCACACTCTCGGGCGCTTCGGGTGTGCGGCCCATCCCACCACCGAGGCGACCCATCCGACCCAGCGGTCAGACGACTACCTCTTTGCGTGACCGAGCTTTCGAATGGTGCCAGGGTTCTTGCCAAAGGCATAGTTCACGCCAAAGCCCAACATCATCGAGCTGCCGCTGAGCTTGCCGTCACCCACGTTGCGTCCGTCTACGATGTCGCCGGTCTCCCAGTGCAGCACGATCGACTCCACACCACTGCCTTCGATGACCGCTTCGGGCACAAAGCTCTGGAACCAGCCCACATCAAAGCCCACGCGCTTCCAGGCCTGGAAGGTACCCCCCACGCCGTAGCCAAACTTGTCGCCGTCCATGAGCGACACGTTGCGGTTGGCGCTCGGAATGGCTCCTTGTTCCCACATGCCGCCCATCCGGAGGGAGCCCATCTTGTGGAACTGCCACTCTCCGCCCAGGCGCACCGACCACGTGTTGACATAGCCGGCCGGCAGGTAGATGTCGTCGGTGACCGAGATGTCCTCTACACCCGTGAGGCTCACGAGCGGATTTTCCTGGTCGACGGGGATGAACAGGTCGACATCGTAGATCCGGATCTGGTCAATGATGCTCCAGCCTTCCCAGACCGCCGCGAGCTCAATCTCCAGGTTGTCCTTCGGGCGCACCAGACCGCCGAGCTTCACGATGTGCGGCATCGATACGTCAAACCGTACCGATGGGTCATTGACCTCGTCTTGCGCAAGCACACCGTACGACTCGTCGACACGGAAGTAGTTGTTCGAGAAGTCAGCCTTCATCTTCCCTTCTGCTGAGAAGTTCACCGGTGCCTGGTACATGAAGCCGAAGGCATAGCGGTTCGACGGCGGCTCGTAGAGCAGCCCCACGTTCCAACCGAGCCCGGCCTTGTCACGACCATCGAGGCTGAATGGAACGTCGTAGCGGGGATCTTCGTTTACGGTGAGCTTCGACATGTCGGTCTCGCCCGGCGCCACCCAGGGCACGCTGACCGCGAGCTCCTGCTCCACACGAAGGTAGTTCCACGACACGCCCGCACCGATGCTCAGTCGATCCCACAGCCGATGGGCCACGCTCGCGCCAGTGAACGTCTGGATGATGAGAGTGTCGGTGAGCGTGTAGCGCTGCGGACCATCCGAGGGGTAGGACAGATCGGGCGCATACGGCGGGTAGAACCCCACAGCGAACACGGTGTTTTTCAGGCCGAAGTTCCAGGCCGCTCCGATGTGGGGAATCGGGTAGGCCGGCGCATTGTTTTGGATTGGCGCGTTGACCAGGTCGTCGAACTCCCCAGAGCCCACATTGCCGAGCTCAGGCCCTTCTCCGGGATAGTCCTTTCGGTCGAAGTTCACTCTTTGCGAGACTGCCGCGATGTCGACGGTGACCACCCCATCACCCAAGCGTGTGAGCGCCGCCGGGTTGTACCAGAGCGCGAGCATGTCGTTGGCACCGGCCACATAGGCACCACCGCGAGAAAAGGCCCGAACGCCCACATCCGAGGTGTAGTACCCGGCAGCGTGCGCATCGACCGACAACAGAGGCAAGAGGAAGAACAACATGCCGCAGACCATAGCAAGGTCTGGCGAACTGCTGGCGCGGATGGGGAGCGCCTCGGGCAGGCGGGCATTAAAAGCCCCACCGTCGCAAGTTCGGAGCTGCCGTGAATGTTCTGATTGGTCTGGGTTTGTTCGTATTCGTACTGCTGGTCGCGGGGCTGGTCTGGGCGCAGGTGATGTCTGCGCGCCATCCTGAACCCCTGTGGGACTGGGATGCCCTCGAGCCGGAGCTGGACAAGGTCACCTTCCCCGCCGACTTCCACTGGGGCACCGCCACTGCCCACCACCAGGTGGAAGGCGGTCACGGCGACAACAACTGGGCGCGCTGGGAGCGCGATCCCGATGCCGATGGCAACCCCCGCATCCAGCACGGCGATGTGTCGGGCGACGCCGCCGACCACTGGAACCTCTGGCAAGGCGATCTCGATCGCATGATCGACGACCTGGGCGTGAACGCCTATCGCTTCAGCGTGTCGTGGAGCCGCATCGAGCCTCGTCCCGGCGAGTTCGATGCAGAGGCGATTGCCCACTACCACGAGCTGATTGACCACCTCATCGCCCGCAACGTGATCCCGATGGTCACCCTGCACCACTTCGCCCACCCCTTGTGGTTTGAAGATCTCGGCGGCTTTGAGAAAGACGAAAACCTCGATCACATCGCTCGCTTCACCACCAAGGTCTTCTCTGAGTATGGCCCGAAGGTGAAGTATTGGTGCACGCTCAACGAGCCCGGCCCCTACTCCATCATGGGCTACGGCCTCGGCGTGTTCCCTCCCGGCGTGAAGTCCCTTGGCCGCCTGTTCCGGGTGATTCGCAACCTTTGTGCCGCCCATGTGCGCATGGTCGAGACGATCCGCGCCCTTCCCCACGGCAGCGATGTCCGGGTCGGTCTCGTGCACAACATCTTCCAGCTCGACCCCTGGATCCGCTGGAGCCCACTGCACTGGGCTCTGTGCCGCGTGGGCGACCATGTCTACAACGAGAGCTTCCTGCGGTTCCTGCGCACCGGCCGCGTGAAGGTGGGCATCCCCGGCTTCGGGATTGACGAGATCATTGAGGGCGATCGCGGCGACTTCGTGGGACTCAACTACTACGCCAACCTGCTGCTCGACCCCTTCATGTCGACCAAGCCTCCCTTCGATGCCCACACCCGTCCGGGTCAGATCCTGACCGATATGCCCTACGCCATCTACGCGGAAGGTTTCTGGCGGGCACTGCACCGCATCTCCAAGGTCAACCTGCCCATCTGGGTCACCGAAAACGGCGTGGCAGACCGAAAAGACGACGGCCGT
Source organism: uncultured Pseudomonadota bacterium (assembly GCA_913044235.1). GTDB lineage: Bacteria > Myxococcota_A > UBA796 > UBA796 > UBA2385 > CAJWOS01. The sequence goes on along the minus strand of CAJWOS010000090.1, from coordinate 13,519 downwards.
CGGGCCACCTACATCCGGCGCTACCTGTATGCGATGCACCGGGCCATCTCGGAGGGCATCGACATCCGCGGCTACTACTACTGGAGCTTGATGGACAACTTCGAGTGGGCCGAGGGCTACCAGATGCAATTCGGACTCTACGCGGTCAACTACGAAACCCAGGAGCGCACCCTGCGCGACGGGTCCAAGCCCTACATCGATGCCATCGCCCGCAGCCGGGCCGGAGCAGACACATGACCCAGCCCACCGAGACCGTTGCCGTCCTGCTCGCGGCAGGCCGCGGCACCCGCATGCGCTCCCATCTGCCCAAGCCCCTGGTGCCGCTCGCCGGTCGAGGGCTCGTGCTCCGCCTGCTCGATGCTGTGAATGAAGCACAGGTCGAGCGCAGCGTGGTGGTGGTGGGCTACCAGGCTCATCTGGTGCAAGACGCCCTGCCCGACGGGGTCCAGACTGTGCTCCAGGAAGTCCGCGACGGCACCGCCTCGGCAGTGGAGTGTGCCCGCGCAGCCTCCGCCGGTGCGACCGATGTCTTGGTGTTCGTGGGCGACTCCCCGCTGCTGTCGGCCTCCAGCATCGAGCGGCTCATCGCCCACCGACGCGAGACGGGTGCCCAAGCCGCCTTCCTCACCTCCACCTTTCCCATCCAGCTGCCCTATGGTCGGGTGATTCGCGACGAAAGCGGGGCCTTTGTGGACTGCATCGAAGAGCGCGACTGCACCCCCGAGCAAGTGGAGATTCGCGAGTACCTCACGAGCCACTACGCCTTCGACGCCGACACCCTGTGGCGCCTGCTGGCCACCATCGAGTCGCACCCCACCACGGGAGAGCGCTACCTCACCGACATTCTCAAGGCGATCTGTGACGACGGCGGCACCGTGGTGACCGTGCAGGCCGACTCCTGGGAAGAGCTCGTGGGGCTCAACACGCCCGAAGAAGTGGCCTGGGCGGAAGACATCTGGGCACAGCGCCATGCCTGACGCTGTGGGCCTGCGCGACCGTGTCCAGAGCGCGCTCGACCAACCGGTCGAGGTGCTGACCCGTGCCCCTGGTCGACTCAACGTGATCGGCGAGCATACGGACTACATCGGTGGTCTGGCACTGCCAGCAGCCATCGATCGCAGCATTCTTGTGGGCCTGCACGGCGCCCCGACGGGTCTCCAGCTGCACAGTCTCGACAGTGGCGGCTCTTGGAGCACCTCGCTCGACACGCCCCTCGACCCGGCTCTGCTGTCTGCCGGTGCCCCCGACTGGGTGCGGTACATGCTCGGCTCCATCGCGGTCTTCGTTGCACATGTGGCCGGCCCCCACCAGGCGCCCGCGCAGGTCTTGCGTCCCTTCGTGGCGGCGGTGGCCGGAGATGTTCCCACCGGTGCAGGACTATCGTCCTCTGCCGCCCTCACCGTGGCGTGGATGAATGCGCTGGCTGGCTGGGCCGATCACGCGCTCGAGCCCACCACCATCATCCAGCTCGCCCGCCAGGTCGAGCACCAGTGGCTCGGGGTGCAGTGCGGTGCACTCGACCAGACCGCCAGCCAGATGGGTCGCGATGGCCACCTCCTGATGGTGGACTTCCAGCCCGAGCCCCTATCGGTCACCCCGGTCCGCTCCGCCCTACCGAACACCACCTGGCTGGTGCTGCACACCGGCGTCCAGCGTGGCCTCGCACACAGTGAGTACTCGTCGCGGGTGCAGGCGGTCACCGAGGGTCTTGCGCAGATCCGGTCGCAGCAGCCCGCTGTGGGCCACTGGCGCGATCTCACCCTCGACCACGTGGCCGCTCTGGAGCCATCGCAGCCCTTGATCGCCCGCCGACTTCGTCATGGCGTCACGGAAAATACCCGTGTGAGGGCCATGGTTGAGGCAATCCAGCATGCACGACCCGCACAAGTGGGCGCCCTGCTGAACCAGAGCCATGCCAGCCTTCGCGACGACTATGGGGTGAGCTGTCCCGAGCTCGACGCCATGTGCGCACTGGCTACGGCGCGGCCGGGGGTCTGGGGCGCGCGAATGGTGGGCGCTGGCTTTGGTGGGTGTGCGCTCGCACTGGCCGATGCCAACCTCGCTGATGGCGACCTCTCCGAACTGCTCCAGGCCTACCAACAACGGACCGGACGGCGCGGCACGGCCTACCGAATGCGTCCGGGTCCGGGGGCCGAGCGGCTGGTCTGAGCCTCCGCCCACCTACCCGTCCCGCGGCTCGGCCGGGCATCGCTCCGCCGGATGCGGCACCATCGGTGGTGGTCCGCCCACCATTCCCCCATCCATCAACACCTCGATGGTGCCTCGCATCAGTCGCCATGGCGTCTTGCTCGGCTGCTGTGCGGGCAGCTGAAAGACTGCCACCACACCATCATCGGCCACCGGAGGGCCCGCCGCACGGCCCACCGCCTCCACCAAGGCATCTCCATTCACGCTGGTGGAGAGCCAGTCGCGGTGTACCACCACGTTCCGAAAGCCGAAGCGCGCCCAGCAGGCCACATCTCGATGCCAGTCACTGCTCACGCCGCGCACGGTGGGCAGGTGTCGGTCGAACGGTACCGTGCCGGCGTTGATGGTGACCGCGATGTCTTGTCCGTGTGCCATCTGCGCGAGGAAGATCTCACCGGGGGTGAGCGTGGTGTCGCGGTAAATGCGCGGAATCTCCAGCACCGGGCCATCCACGGCCGTGTAGACCGCCGACACGGTGGTGTCGGTCGTAGACAATACCCACGGCACAGGAACCACCACGAGACGCTCCAACACAACGAGCGTGACCAGAGCACCAGGCATCCATGGCCCTCGGAAGTGATCGACCGATGCCGCGGCAGCCACAGCCAGCAACGGCACCACCGCACCCATCGCCTGCCATGCCACGGGAATCGTTCGAAAGACCGGCAGCGTGTAGGAAAACAACAAGTAGACCGGGTTCCAGTGGAGCGTCCCGCCCAGCTGCACCACCGCACCCAGAGATACGCTGGCCATCGCGACCGCCACCATCGTGAAGCCGGCCACGGGGCCACGCATCCGCCAAGCACCAATCAGAGCGGCCACGAGTACCGCCCATCCCACGTAGGCGAGCATGTAGAGCTCATCCCCACCCTCGATGACCTCCTGCTGGGCCACCCAGGACGGATCGAGCAAGTCGCGCACCGTCTTCGACTCGATCCGGTTGATGGTGGGCATACCCGGCCAGAAATCCATCCGCCCATGCTGGGGAACAAGCGAACGCGCCGAGACCGTCGGACCCCGGACCACCATGAGCGCGGCCAACAGCGGCGCACCCAGCGCAGCGAGGGCCGGCACGATCCGACGCACTCCCGGCCACCACCATGGCAGGCCCAAGATCACCATGCACAAGGTAAAGACCCCATAGACCTGACAGCCTACGGTGGCGACAAACAGCCCCAGCGCCATTGCCCAGAGGGACTGGTAGCGGCCCTGGTCTCGCCACGAGAGCAGGCCGAGCCAGACCACCGGAAAGACCCAGATCGCCAGCCGCTCGTGCACGCCCGAGCCCAATCCATAGCCAGCGAGGTAGGGCGCCGCCTGGGCCATGAGGCCTGCGACGACCGCCGAGCGCTCGCTGCCCACCACGCGAAGCGCCAGTGCTGCAGTGGCCGCTCCCACGGCAAACACCGACAACCAGACCCAGATGTTGGCCGCAGCCACGGGGCCGAGAAGTGCTGTGAATGGTGCCATCACAACACTTGGAACCAGCATCACATCGAGGAAATCACCGCCATAGGGACTGCCGATAGCCGTGGTCTCCGGCCACTCCGAGAGGTGATGGAGCGTGTGCCAATACGACCACACGTGCTTCGGCAGGTCTGAGCGGGGCGAGCCCGGCATGGTGGTCCACGGAGCGGAGAGCACCCCGAGGAGGGGAACCGTGGCCCCTGCCGCCAGCCAGGCAGACACACGGAGAGCGGAGCGGCGGAACAGACCGGCAGAGGGCATCAATCGGCTCGGTGGGGATGTCCCACCACGACATGCTGGCGGGTCTGGACTCCACGAGTGTAGCCGACCGCCCCGTCTGGCCAGATCACTCGCAGCATGTCGACCGCTTCGTGGGCCCCCAATCCGAAGTGCACCTGTGGCGGCCCCGTGGAGGCCATCCCCTCGTTGGAGGCATCGAGCCAGCGGGTCTGTTGGACCCCATCGACCTCAAGCTCCACGCGTGCGCCATAGCCATGATTTGGCCCGTCGAGCGCGACCGTGAGCCAGGCTTCCCAGCCACATCGCTGGTAGTGAACGGTGGTGGGACCGGTGCGGTAGTTGGGGCGCACGAAGTCGAGCCACCCGTTGCGGTCGAGATCGGCCACCACCAGACCCCGCCCCACGCCGAGCGCATCGAAGCCCCACTCGGGCCCCCAGTCGCGAAAAGAACCATCGTCTTGCTGAAGGAACAGCGCATCGGGCTGTTCGAGCACGCGCGTATCGGCGCTCGCGAGTGGATCCTCCGTGGGTCCATACACAGTCACCACATCCACGAGCGTGCTGTTGTCGACATCTTCGAGGGCCACCCCCCACGATGCGAACTGCACATCGACCGTCGAGGGCCTGAGGCCCCGAGCGTTTGCTTCATCCGCCCACTCGAGGCGCCGAACACTGCTCATCAGGTGCAGCCGCTCGATGTCGGTGATGGCAAAATCCGGACGGCCATCTTCATTCACATCGGCGGCTGAGACGCCCATCCCGAAGATCGGGAGCCGAAGGCCGGAGGTCTCGTCGAGCTCCCGAAAGTGTCCGCTGCCATTGTTGAGCCACGTGGAGTTCGGCGTGGACCGGCCACCAAAGTCGTTGATGATCAAGAGGTCGAGATCCCCATCGGCATCGATGTCGATCCAGCTGCCCATAAACGAGAAGGCATGAATGCCGCGATACGGCAGGCGCGCAGACACATCGGTGAACGTGCGATCCCCATTGTTCCGCAGCAGGAGGTTGGGGCCCCCGCTGGCAATGTCCCAGGCATCGGGAGGCTCCGGACGGGCACAGCGATCCGACTCGACATCGAGAATGACTCGATGGCGGGCAACAAACAGATCGAGGTCGCCATCGCCGTCCATGTCGCCCCAGGAGGCCGACCGGGAACCGCACTCCATATCGGGGATACCCGCCGCTTCGGTGATGTCGGTAAAGTGCCCAGTACCATCGTTTTCCCAGAGCAGGTCTGGGGCACGCTCCCGCGGCACATAGAGGTCGAGGTCGCCGTCGCCGTCAAGGTCGCCGGCCGACGCGCCCCATGCAAGACACGCGGTGGTGGCCAGGGGAATCCGGGCGAGAGACTCGTCTGCGAGTGTTCCATCGTCCTGCCCCACGAACAGCATGCAGGGGGAGTCGGCGGGCAGAAAGTAGTCGAGCCGCCCGTCACCGGTGAAGTCGGCCACGGCCACCCCGCCCCCGGGAGACGGGACCAGGGCCTCGGGCACCGCAGGCTGCTGTCGCCCGAACGACTCGCCCAGGGGCGCCTCGAACAGGGGACCCAAGCGCTGTCGCTCCGTGGGGTCGGCACATTCGATGCGCCCGGACGTGGTGAGGGGCATGAGCGTGGCTTGCGGATAGGCGCGCCCCGTACCCGAGTCTTCCCGGTGGATGTCGAGGTCAGGGTCGCGGTCCGGCCCACAAGCCAGGAGTCCAACGGCACCGATGGCGATCCAAGAGCGCATGCTGTTTTGTATCGAGTCCCGCAGCGACTCGCTGGGTCGGTCGCCGAATCCATCCATCGCAGCGATCCATCAAGACGGCAGGAGTCCGGTTTGGGTCGACGCGAGCAGAGCCTCGAGACGTTCATCGATCTGGAACCCGGCTTCCGGGTCGAGCTCGGCAGCCGCCCGCATGATGGTGACCAGGGCCGAGAGCATGGTGTACACCACCGCCGAGCGAGACAGCTCGGGGTCCTGGAGCCATGCGAGGGACGCGGCTTCTACTGCGCCCACATAGGTGCGGGCCACAAACCGAAAGACAGGCCGCGAGGGGGCCACCCCAGTGCCTTCGAGCAGCTGCTCGGCAAAGCGCAGGCGGGTCTCGGCGAGCACGGTCACCACTTCAGCATCCACTCCCGGCCCTCCCTGCAACAGGCCGGTAAACACCTTGGAGCGAGCGTGGACGTAGTCGAGATAAGCGTTGAGCCCAGTCCATGCGCGAACTGAAGGGGGGAGATCTGGATCGGGCCGCACCGCTTCGAGCATGTGGTCGGCCGCCCGCCGCACGCAGGCCACGTAGAAGGCTCGCTTGCCCCCGAAGTAATGGTAGAGCAGGCCCTTGGATACGCCCGCTGTCGCCGCAATGTCGTCGATGCTCACAGACTCGTATGGGGAATCGGTGAAGAGCTCGAGTCCGATGTCGAGCAACTGGTCGCGTCGCTCATCGAGCTGCAGGCGCTGGCGTTTTCTGGACATGCAGAGCCCGTAGCGTGGCAGGCGGCACCGCGAAACGTCGCCCCACCCACAAACCCGCTGCAGAGGTGGGGTGGTGTGTGCGCGAGCTCGGTGATGAAGCAGCCACCGGCCGCTCCAAAGTGAGAACATGTTCTGCTTGGTGCGTTCCGCGGTTCGCTGCGGTTTCGGCTGGAACCTCCGGGGCCATCACAGGTATCCTCCCGACTGCCCCCGGAGAGCCATGTCCACAGCGCCCGTCCATCAGGCCGTCATCGAAAAGGTCCGCGCCCGTGACCTGTCGTGGAACTTCATCATCCCATTCACCATCGTGCACCTGGGCTGCTTCGCGGCGGTCTGGACTGGCGTGTCGTGGCAGACCCTCACCGCGGCAGTGGTGCTCTATTCGCTGCGTATGTTCGGCATCACGGCGGGCTACCATCGGCTCTACAGCCACCGCAGCTACCACATCCCCAGCAAGGCGCTGCGCTGCGTGATGTGGTTCCTGGCCACCTCGTCGGCCCAGCGGCACGTGCGCTGGTGGGCCAGTCATCACCGCCACCATCACCGGCACAGCGACACGAACCATGACCTGCATGCGCCCGGCGTCGTGGGCACGTTGTGGGCCCACATGGGCTGGCAGTACCATGCCACGGCCGCCGCCTGGGACGATCGAAGCCTGCGAGACTTCAACAAGGCCTTCCCAGAGCTTCGCACCATCGACCGCTTCGCCTGGGCGAGCCCACTGGTCCTGGTCGGTCTGTGCACCGCATTGTGGGGTGCCGAGGGCGCCGCGGTCGCGTTCTGTTGGAGCACAGTGGCCAACTGGCACGTCACTTTCACCATCAACTCGCTCAACCACGTGTGGGGCACCCGCCAGTTCGACACGCCCGACACGAGCAAGAACAACCTGCTCCTCGCTCTGCTGTCGTTCGGTGAGGGGTGGCACAACAACCACCACGCCTTTCAGTCATCGTGCCGACAAGGGCACACTTGGTGGCAGATCGATCTGACTTGGATGATTCTCAAAGTGGGCGAGCGCCTGGGCCTGGTCACCAAGATGCGAAATCCGCCCGCGCGGGCCATGGCGGCCTGGGGCAAGTCCTGACCCGCGGAAGGATCACTCGCACAGCGCTGAGAGATCCACGTCTGCGCGGTTGTCGTCTTCGTCGCACTCCTTGGCAGCACCCCAGACCGCCGATCCTGAGCCGGCATTGGGGTCGTCGACCACCGCAAAGATGCTGTCGTAGTCCATCCAGCTCGGCACCCGGAACTCCACCGCCTCCGAGACAGACCCCGGAGAGACGGCCGTGGGAAGGGTACCCATGTCGATGAGGCTGTCGGTGCCGCCGCTGCGTCCATAGAGACCGATCTGCAACCCGGGATCGACAGCGATGAACTCGCCCGTGTTGGTCACCTGCACCCAGATCACCGCCTCAGCACCACACTCGGTCTGGCAGACCGTGGACTCGGGTGCGAGATTGGGCGCTGCAAGGGCGCCAAAGGCGCCAGGTGCCTGCAGTCGGAACGAGTTGTAGTCTTCGGCGGTGTACGGTGCGTAGTTGGGATCGGCCACGCCGATCGTGCCGTCATCGTCGACGTTGGTGATGAAGTAGGCATGCTGGTTCCAGTGGGGCCGGGCCGAGACCCAGTCGTCGTCAGACGCGCCGATCACGTAGAAGCCGTACTGGTCGCGGGAGTCGGGACGCGGAGAGTTGAGCACCAGCAGCTCCGACTTTCCATCGCCGTCTACATCGGCCACCAAGGGGTACTCGTGGATGGTCCACGACTTGTGGTTGGTGTCTTCGAGCACGGTGCTGAAGCGCTCCCAGGGTCGCATGCTGCCAGAACCAGTGACTTCCCACACATACAGGGCTTCTTCGTCGGAGAAGACCACCTCGTCGGTGCCGTCACCGTTGAAGTCGAAGACCGTCGCACCCGTGGATGCGCTCGATGCGTCGATGGTCTGGGTCATCGCGGCGTACTGCAGACCATCTGCGTCCACATCGTAGATCGTGAACCAGCAGGCACCCGCCACCCCCACCTCACGGGAGCCGTCGCCGGTGAAGTCCGCGATGGTGGGCGGGCCACCGAAGCTGCTTCGCGTGCGATCGCAGTCGGGGTGTGCCGGTAGCTCCGAGCCGATGGAGGTCTCGTAGGGATCGTTGGTGAGACTGTCGATCTCCACGCAGCGGTCGTAGCCGTAGGGGTCGTAGTCGACCACGCCGTGGTACACGCTCACCGAGGTGTTGCCGGTGATCACGATCTCGGGCTCTCCAGCCGGAGAACCGCTGAACTGCACCATGTCGGCCACCGCCGGGTAGCCATCCTCTGCCGGAATCCAGGTGCTGCCGCTGTAGCGGCCCAGGTCGCAGTAGGTGTCGCCGTCAGCGGTGTAGACCGATGACCCCGCCACAACCTCAAGCTCGAGGCCGTCTCCGTCCATGTCGTAGGCGAAAGAGTGGTAGCCGGAGTTCCAGTAGCCTTCCGCGCCGATGAACCAGGCGTTGTACCAACCCCGGCCCCCGTCGCCCTCCCACCGGAGCGAGAGGTCGTCGTGCTCGAACACGCTCCGACCGAGGATGATCTCCACGGTTCCATCGGCGTCGATGTCGGCGAGCGCTGGCGCGTGCGAGGACTTCACACTGTCGCTGCCCTGACACCACAGGGCGTCTTCGCCGACCACGTCGAGTGTGAGCTGTCCCGCGGCGCTGGCCTCGTAGAGGGCCGGATAGCAGGTGCCGCTCCGGCCGATCACCGTGGTGACCACTTCGGTTCGTCCATCGAGGTCTACATCGCCCATCGCCACGCCGGCGAAGATGAACGGCGCGTAGTCTTCGGTGCCGTTGCCGTTGGAGTGCGACGCCCAGCCGATGGTGTCCCACACGGCTCGGCCATCGCCAGCCACCAAGCGAAGCACGCTGTGGGTGTCGGTGCCAAACTCGTCGCCGGTCACCACTGCGATGTCCGGAATATCTTGGGACGAAACGGAGCCATCCGCGTTGTCGTCGGTTGCCTGGCCCACCGCTGGGGCCTGGAACACACCGGTCTTGTCGGACTCATCGGCAAAGGTGTAGGCCGGCCAGGTGGTGATGCCGTCGGATGGGTCGATCAGCTCGTGGGCCATGCTCCACTCGATCTTCGCCGAGAAGCCGGCACCGCTGGGCTCTGGCAAATACTCGCAGCCCGATTCTGTGGACACCGAGCCGCCCGCGGGTTCGTCGGAGCAGGTCTCGGGGGAACCACCGGAATCGCCGCTGTCGCCACTGCCTTCATCCCCGCCGTCGTCGCCCGAGCCCGAGCCGCCGTCGTCGCCCGAGCCCGAGCCCGAGCCCGAGCCACCGTCTGTGCTGTCGTCGCCGCCATCGGACACGCCGTTGGGATCTTTGGAGTTGCCATCGAGGTTGGAGGAGCAACCGATCAAGAACAGGGAAAGGCAGAAATAGGCGCGCATGAATGGTCTCATCGAAGGAAATGCAGGACCGAACCGCCGTGCGGTCCAAGTGGTGCGACAAAATAGCTGGGTTTGCCACGAGCCGCGGTTTCGCGATGCGAACATCCGGTGTCCGTTGTGCGAAACGCCCGCCTGCCAAGCGGCTTTGGTGGAAAAGAACACAAATCCGTCGCGGATCGCCCGATCATCGGGCACAACCCCTGGGTGGTCTGTGTCCGGGCCTCTGGGGCGATCGCCCCGCAGATGGCACCTCCACCGTGCCACTGGAGTGGTTAGCGACCCGGCCGATGCAAATCAGCCGTCCGGCACGCACACACCCGTTCCCGGACTCAAGGAGACTCTTCATGTACACGACCGAACTTTCTCGAATTCTGTCCCTGGGCCTTGTGCTTGGTGCTGTGGCCATGGGCTGCGAGACCGAAGCCGACAAGGGTGACGAAGACGACGGCAACAGCAGCAGCACCGACCTCGAGCCTGGCGAAGGCGAAGGAGAGGGCGAAGGAGAAGGTGAAGGCGAAGGCGCTGTGGACTGCTCCGAGCCGCTCGACCTGTCCCTCTGGCTCAACGCCGACGTGTACGACGCCAGCCGCCTCACCACCACCCCTTACAGCAACGATGCTGGCGTGGGTGCCCTGATCGCTGCAGCCCCCGCAGAGGGCGAGAGCGCTGCAGTCGACATCAGTGTGACCGGCGCTGTGGTGACCAACCTCGGCTACGCACCCGAAGGCGCATCGCCCAACACCTTCATCTCCGACGCAGGTGGCACCGTGTTCACCTACAACGTCGATGGTTTTGAAGCAGCCATGCCCGGCAACACCGTGTCGATGCGGGTCACCGAGCTCACCAACTACTTCGGTGCCATCGAGATCACCGCAGCCGAAGACATCTCCGTCACCGAAGAGGGCGCCTCCATCTTCTACAACGATGCACAGGGCACCCGCCCCGATGTCGTGAACATGCGGAACCAGAACATCCACCTGTACGGCACCCTCACCGAAGTCACCAGCGATGACTGTGGTGGTGGCCGCACCTGCTTCAACCTGTCGCATGGTGGCGCAGACATCATCTACCGCATCAACCTCGAAAACCTCGGAGACTACCCCGACACCGTGGGAGACTGTGTGCAGGTCTTCGCACCGCTGTCGGCTTTCGACGGTGAGGCACAGGTCAACGTCGACAACTACGACTGGCGCTACATCGTCTTCCTGTAGGCCCTCGCGTTCCGGTTCGTCTTCCCCAGAGGTGCTGCATGTTCCAGCTCCACGCCGTCACCGGTCGTGTCTGTCTTCCGCTGCTGAGCGTTGCGGTTCTCTCGTGTGCTGAGGTGCGCGAGAAACCCTCCGACACCACCGACTGGTGGGGGGCTGGCGAAGATGCCTGGGTAGAAGAAGCGATCGACTTCACCACCGATGCCTACGGCATCCCCGCGGATGCCACCGCGGGCATCGGTGATTTTGCCGAGCAGGTGTTTCCGGTGGGAGACTGGGATGCCGGCACCGACTTGTGGGCCATCAAGTACGCCCCGGGAGAAGGCTTCCCCGAAGGCTGCGGGAGCCAGGAAGATGATGCGCTTCCGTATGAGCTCGACGGCATCGTCACCCTGCATCCTGCTTGGTACATCAAGTCCTACGGCTGTGCGGTCGACCCAGACCAGTCCTGGACCCCCGACAGCGAAGAGAAGTACTACAGCTCGTACTTCATCGAAGACGACTCGGGCGGCCTCTTCGTGCTGTTCGACTCGCGGGTGGCCCCGTTCACCGTGGGAGACCGGGTGCGGCTGAAGGTGCGGGCCGTTCGGTCCAACCACTGGAACAACCGCGGCGACTACATCGGCTCGCAAAACATGATCTACGCCCAAGACATCGTGAGCGTGGAGCGGAGCGTGTCGGCCATCCACTACACCGACGTAGACGGCGAGCTCGGCATCGAGCACGTGAACCGCGTGGTGCGCGTGACCGGAACCATCGTCGACATCGACGAGAGCTTCAACAACTACACCATCGAGACGGCAAGCGGTGCTGAGGTGATCTACTCCCTCGGCCTCGACCTTGGCCGCCGACCCTCCTCGAAAGCAGAGCTGGGCGACACCGTCACGGCCACCGGCCCGGTCCTCCTCAGCTACAGCACCTTCACCATTTCCATCGCCCAGGTCGGCCAGCTCGACATCGCTTCCACCGACTGACGGCCGCTGGCGCGCCTTGTGTGCGTCGCGGCTTGGCTTTTTTTCCGGAGTTTCCCGTGCGTCTCCTCCCCGCAGCCTCCCTGGCGCTGCTGGCACTGCCATCTCTTGCAGTCGCCCAGAGCAACACCGAAGACCTCGAGTACCGGGAGTCCGAGCTCGATCGCCAGAAGGACAAGCTCGAAGTCCGCGGCGGCTTCGAAGCCCAGTGGCACGAATACGACAACATCGACCTGCGCCTGCTCGATGAGTCCTCCGACCAGGCCATCCTCGACAGCGACGACCGCAGCAGCTTCGCCTTCACCGGTGTGCAGCTCGAGCTCGGCTACAAGGTCGATCCCAAGACCCGCCTCGTGGTGGGCGCGAGCCACCGGGGCCTCTGGGGCAACGACCAGGTGGGCAACGTGAACCAGTTCGGCGGACTGCTGTACTTCACCAGCCTCTACGTGGACTACGCGCCACAAGGGCTCAAGAAGAGCGCGGTGCGGGTACGAATGGGACGCGAGTACTTCCAGCTCGGCGGACTCGGCGGTGCCAAAGACTACATCCTGGCCGACGTGCTCGACCAGGTTCGGGTCACGGTCGAGACCGGTGACGTGGGCCGCTTCGAGATCATCCCCGTTACCGTGGTGGGCTCGTCGTCCGAAAACGACAACGCCAACTTCGTGTCGTTCATCGGTCAGAGCACCGCCCAGAGCTTCGGCTTCCGCGGCGACAACATGACCAAGCGCTTCGGCGGCATGTATGTGTTTGACGGCGTCAAAGGCCTCGACACCCGTGCATACGCCTTCTACACCGACATCGGCGCACTCGGAAATGGCTCCGACATCTCGTACAACGGTAGCCTGGGCAACTTCTCCGACAACGACTGGTCGGCCAACGTGGGTCTTCGCGTGTCGTACACCATCAACAAGATGATCACGCCGTTCGCCAGTATCGACGTGTCGCGAGGCATCGACCGAAAGGAAGAAGTGGCCCGCGACATCACCAACGACGGCAAGGTCAATGGCAGTGATCTGGCACTCGTCCTCGCCTATTGGGGTTCCGATGACGCACTGACGGACATCAATTCGGATGGAATCGTGAATGCGGAAGACATCACATTCATCCTGGGATCATGGTCGATCTGACCCATCAAGGCGGTGGACAGACCGCAGGGCGACCAAGAACAATGAAGAAACCGGAACTGCAGCAGTTCCGGTTTCTTCATGTCCGTTTGATTCACATCGACCGATCAGCTGGTCCAGGATGCCAGAATCACGGTCAGATCGGCGCCATTGACCACGCCGTCGTCATTGAAATCCTCGGGACAGGAATCAGGTTCGAGCCAGTAGGACGTCGCCTTCGCCCAGGCCCTGGAGAGCCGCGTCGACTCGCTGCGGGCCGCGTTCCTCGCGCTCGACACGCACCGGACGGGCTTCATCTCCTTCGACGAGCTCGCGGACGCGCTCACCAAGTTCGGCGTCGTCGTCTCGGGCGAGGAGACGCGCGCCCTCTGCGACCTCTACGACGTCGCCCACGACGGCAAGATCT
>CAJWOS010000089.1 GCA_913044235.1 uncultured Pseudomonadota bacterium | reverse complement strand
CAGCTGTCGACGTCTTCATTGATGACGACATAGTCATAGGCGTCCCAGTGGCTGATCTCGGCGCGCGCACGCTCCATCCGTGCAGCGATTACCTCGTCGCTGTCGGTGCCGCGCCCACGCAGGCGCCGTTCGAGCTCGGCGATGGTGGGGGGCAGGATGAACACGCGCACCACGTCCTGCTGGTCCTTCTGGAACAGCTGCTGCGTGCCCTCATCGATACGCTGCCACCTGGCCCCACGCCCACCGTCGATGTGGCGACCAAGCGGAAGCTCGCCCAGGTGGTCCGCGACCACTACGCCGAGCATCCACACGCTCTGGCCCTGCAGGCCCGCGGGAACACCATCCCGCCCACCGTGGCCAACCATCGAAATGTCGAGGAGACTCGGCTCCAGCGTGGATGACGAGGCGCTCTACGCGACTCGACTGCGCCAGTGTACGAGCCCCTGGGCATTGAGGCGGGCATCCAGCGTCATGGCTGCGCGAAGCTCGTCGGCACTGCCCCGATGCCCGGCGGCCCGCACTCGCCGTTCGAGATGGTCGAGAATCGCGCTCTCCAAGCCTTCCACGGTGTCTTCGCAACGGGCGAGTTCCACAAATGTGTCGAGGTCGTGGTGGAGCTGCGGAGCGAGCGCAGCCAGATCGTCGATCCGACTGTAGTGAGTGAGCCAAGCCGTGGTGTGCCCCGTGGCCACGATGCGCTCGATGCTGCGATGGGCGGCATCGGGGTCGAAGTGCACAGGTGTGGTGGTGGGGAAGAGAAACGGGCCCTGCGGCGTGTGGAGGCTGCGGTAGGCAATCCCAAAGCTGTCGCCCGTGAAGACACCCCCTGCCTCGTCGTCCACGATGCAGTGATGATGCTTGGCGTGGCCGGGCGTGTGCAGGAAGCGGAGCACTCGATCACCCACCGGAAGCTCCCCTCCGTCGTGGGTCTGCAGCACCCGATCGGCGTCGATCGGCGTGATCGCACCGTAGAGGCGCTGAAAGGCCTCTTCACCGTACACAGCGATGCTGCCTGCCACCAGACGAGCAGGATCGATCATGTGCCGAGCGCCACGCGGGTGCACCACAAGGGATGCCCGCGGCAGTCGCTGCATGAGCGCTCCGGCTCCCCCCGCATGATCCAGGTGAATGTGGGTGAGGATCAGGTGCGTGACTGAGTCAGGATCGATCTGCAGTGCTGCGAGCGCAGCCAGGACACGGGGCACGGAGGCCACCGTACCGGTGTCGACCACATAGGCTGCCGACCCCGCCTGCACGATGTGGATGGCATCGATTCCGTCGCCCATGTACCCACTGTCCACGGCATGCACGCCCTTTCCGACCGTCTCGAAATGCAATTCGGCTGCAGGTTGGGCACACATCAACGACTCCAGCGGATGGAAGGGCTGCCACTGGGGTACCCTGTCCTTGCAGCACAAGCAGCGGGAGGAAACGTGAACGGAGTCTGGCAGCGTGCAGGAATCGGTTTCCTGACCTGCATCGTCGCATGCTCGGACTACGAGGTCCGCAACTTCAAAGAGTCCGGACCGGATCCCGACGGACCCGCGATTTCGGTAGACCCTTCGGTGGTCGACCTCGGTGCGACCTGTTCGGCGCAAACCACCGAAGTCAATGTGTCGAACCTGGGCGATCTTCCCTTGATGATCGACGAGTTCATTCTCACCGGCGATGGCTGGCGCATCGAGAGCGCTCCCGAAGTCCCCCTGACTCTCGACCCCGAGGGCTCTGAAGCCCTCGTCCTGGTGGGCGAGGGTGGCCCCGCCTCGCTCTCCATCCGCTCCAACGACCCCACTCGGAGTCAGGTCACGGTGAATCTCCAGACCGACCCCGATGTAGCGCCCACGCTGAACCTCGACCCGGCGCCTGCAGGCGGTGCCATCGGACCCGGCGCCCAGGTTGACCTCACCGGTCTGGTATTCGACGGGACGGTCGATCCAACCAGCCTCTCCATCGACTGGGTATCCAACGTCGACGGTGCGCTTGGCAGCACCGTCCCCACTGCCGACGGCACCTTCGCGCTGCCGTGGTCTGGCATCGACCGCACACCCGGTCCCCATCAGATCACGGCCACGTTCACCGACGCCTGTGGAAACACGGTGGAAGATGCCATCGTGGTGTGTCAAGAGGCCGGCTACATCGCCGACGAGCTCGAGCTCGACTCCTGGCACTACGAGGGTTCCGCATTCTGGAACCCGAGCGCCGAGGCCGTGGAGCTCACCGATCTCGACCCGTTTGCTGTGGGCACAGCGTTTCAAGTCGCATCCTCCATACCCGCCGACAACCTGTCCATCCGGTTCGAGTTCCAGACCGGCAATGGCACGGGCGCCGACGGCTTCAGCGTCACGGCCCTCGACGTGGACCGTATGACCGGCTTCATGGGCGCTCCTGGCTGTGCGCTCGGCTACGGAGAACCACACGAATCCTGCATCGACACCGGAGAAGCCCTGCCCGGATGGTCGATCGAGGTCGACACCTACTACAACCCCTACATCGACCCCACGTCAAGCGACCACCTCTCGCTTACGTTCGACGGCGACCTCGACACCACGGCTGCATGGACTGGACTGCCCGAGGTGGAAGACACCGGCTGGCACACGCTCGACATTATTGTGCGCTCTCCAAACGTAGAGATTCTTCTCGATGACGAGGTTCTTATCAACGAGGACGTGCCCAGTTTCACGCCCTTCGATGCCTACATCGGATTCACCGCCGCCACCGGTGCCGACACCAACGAGCACACCATCCGAGGCCTCTCGGTATCTGGTGATGCCTGCGACAACTTTTATCCGCTCTGAGCAGCCACCCCAGTGCGCTCCCAGACATCCACCATCATGGACTGTGGTTGCTCCGCACGAGGGGCATTAACCCCATCCACATGACACCTCGCCTGCCGCTACCCATCTTCGCCATGCTGTGTTTCGGTATGGTCTCCACAGCTTGCGACACCGAGGAAGAGGCTGCGTCCTCGCCAGTCGAGGCGTCCAGCCCCCCCGACACCACCAAGCCCCAAGGCTCCAAGCCCGACATCGTGGTGGTGGTGGTGGACACTCTCCGGGCCGATCACCTGTCTCTGCACGGGTACGAACGACCCACATCTCCCAGGCTCGATGCATTGGCCGCCCAGGGAATGTGGTTCGATCGAGCCTACGCCCAGTCCGGATGGACACTCGCCAGCTTCGCGAGCCTGCTGACCGGCCTCTACCCACACCAGCACACCGTCTCTCGAGATGGCTGTCTGCCCGACCGGTTTGGCCGCATGGCGCCGGCCACGATCACACTCGCCGAGGCGCTCAAGAGCGTGGGCTACACCACCGCTGCCTGGATGAACAACACATTCCTGGCGCCAGAGTTCGGCCTGCAGGATGGGTTTGACGTCTACGACTATCGGGGAGCCACAAACGACGTACACCGCACGGGTAGCGAGACCGTGGCCGCCGGCCTCGCCTGGCTCGACTCTCTGGAAAAAGACCAGCGGTCGTTCCTGATGCTCCACTTTATGGAGCCGCACCTCGACTACGCCCCACCCGCCGACATCCACGGCACATTCGCAAAGGGTCCCCGGCCGACGGCTCTCGCCTATCCGAAGACCCCCAATCCGTTCACGCTCCTCCAGCAGGGTGGACTCACTCTCGACGAGACCGGTATCGCCTACCTGAAGGCTCTGTACGACGAGGAGATCCTGGCCGCTGACCGTGCCCTCGGCGAGCTGATCGATGGGTTGAAAGACCGCCGACGCCTCGACAACACCCTGCTCGTGATCACCGCCGACCACGGCGAGGAATTCTGGGAGCACGGGAAGTTCGAGCATGGCCACGACCTCTGGAGCGAGCTCACCCGCGTGCCACTCGTCGTGCATGGTCCCGGTCTGCCGAAGACCGGACGGATCGACACCATTGTGGAGCACACCGATCTCGTGGCCGGTCTGGCCGCCGCCGCCGGTGCCGACATGGGGAACCTCCCCGGCGTGAGCTTCTTCGAGGTAGCCGCCGGTCCGAAGGCACCCCGAGTCGCCCTCTCCGACAACTGTCTCTACGGTCCCTCCTGCGTCTCCCTGATCGATGAAACCCATCGACTGATGCTCCGACATCACCTGCAGATGGACAACAGCGCCGACGATTTCGAAGCGGCCATGGCCACGGCAACGGTGCAGAAGGTGATCAACGTGTGGGCGCTCGATGCTTCGGGCTACGAGCGAGTAGAACTGTCTCCGGAAGAGCAACAGACCCGTGGCCGGGCGATGGCTCGAATCATGGCCGCCCGGCGAGGCTCTCTCGAAGCTCTCGCGGCAACCACCGGCCCAGCCGTCCCGTCGTACGAGACCTTCAACCTCCTCAAGGAGCTCGGATACGTCGAGCGGGAAGATGCCCAAGCCGTGCCGCAGACGCCCTGTCGTTGACTGCCCTGTCGCTGACTACCGAGCAGCGGCGATCTCGGCCGCTGCGCCATACCCTCGAAGCACCGAGAGGAACGAGCGCACTTCCTGGGTGAGTGACGCGGGGCGCTCGGCCATCGGCGTATGCCCGTAGCATTCCATCTCCTTGACCACAGCATGCGGCGGCAGGTGTGCTCGGTACCAATCGATGGTCTCGTCGGGGATCACACCATCATCCCGCCCGGTGAGCAGCCATACGGGCATCTCCAAGCGGGAGACCTCCTCGGCCGTGAGGCTGTCTTCGGGCGTGGCTGTGAGCAGAAACTCTCGAATGTGTGGCTGTCGAAGCTTTCGGAGCACCTTCCGGGCCCCAAGATGCAGGAGTACCCGAGACTGGAAGGACGACCCCGCACGCGCAAGCTGCAGTGCTTCAACATGGCTGCCCGGCGTGAGAAGGTCGACTACTCGTTGAAAGACAACCTCTTCGATCGGCGCTCCGCCAGGATTGCTCAACAGCAGACCCTGCACCCGCCACGTCCGGTCTGCGGCATACATCCCGGCCATCATTCCACCGAGAGAGTTCCCCACCAACACCATCGGCTCCGGCACAATGTCGTCGAGTGCCGTGGTGAGGGTGGTTCGAATTGTGGACACACGCAGGCCATGCGATGGGATGTCGCTGTCTCCATGCCCGATCAGATCGGGAATCACCACCCGCCCACACCAAGGCAGCAGTGCGGTGGCCACCGGTGCATATTGAGAGGCACGACCAGACACTCCGTGCACGAGCACCAGCGTAGGTCCTCGGTGCACACCTCGCGCATCGTACAGCGCCATGCGCCCGTGCGCGGTGTCGACGGTGCGAACGCGAAAGCCCGTCCGAACAAGTCTGTGGTGGTTGGCCGAGTGCAGCACGGCACGACTCCCTGCACGCTGCCAGAGCCCAGGACCGGCTCTCTTGGAACGTAGACAGAGCCGCGCGCAGGCCCGGTCCACATGGAATGGCGACCCGCCGGTCGCGCTTCCATTTCGTGAGCGACCCTTGGCTTAGCATGGGTTTCGAGCATGCGCATCGCCCCACGGATGGACCCTGCGGTTCCCACAGAACCGAGCATCCATTACAGCGGTCTTGCCAACGGCAACTTCCCCGGCGGCACCTTCCGCTCGGAGCTCGAACGATGCTCGCATGGGCTCTCCTGGCCGCGACTACCGCCTCCGCACGGGCTCCCTCCACATGGACCCTCGTCTCGGAGAATGACTCGCCTTGGTCTTTGCTCTGGAACAAGCCGTACCGCGACGAGTACTACACCAACGGAATCAGAGTCAGCCGCAGCCAGTGGATTGCGGGCCATACCGAACGCGGACTCGGGCGTGCTGCGCAGGCTGCGGCGTCGGTTCTTCCAGTGGGCACCGCCGATGTGGTTCGGCTCGGCGCCGCGCAGACGATGTATACGCCCATGGAGCTTTGGGAGCCCACGCCACCACCCACTGTGCACCCATATGCCGGTCACCTGCACCTCACCGCAGGCTTCGGTGCCGTGCGCGATGGCTGGCGCACGTCTGTGGAATTCCTCGGTGGGTGGACCGGACCCAAGGCCTACGGTGAGCCTGCACAAAAACTCGTTCACGACCTGTTTCATGGCACGCCACCCGAAGGATGGGACCATCAGGTGGCGTTCGAGCCCACATTCGGCTTGAGCCTCGGCCTCGCCGCCGGAGACCTCGTGCGTGCTTCCCGCAGCGGTCTCGAGGTTCGTCTGGTTCCCGCCGCTCTCGCCGTGGCCTCCACCACGGATGTCGCCGCGGAGCTCGGCGGCCTCATGGGACTCGGCACTGCCGGCGACGTGCCGGCGATGCGTCCCGAAGAAGCCCGATTCGGCCATAGCGGCATCGATGGCTACTACCGCGGAGACACCACGGTCGGGTTCGCCGTCTACGGATTTGCCGAGGTCCGGGCTGTGGCGCACGACATGTTTGTGTCGGGAGGCACGTTCACCGAGGTGCCCGCGCCTGAGTCCGAGGCCACCATCTCCGAGGCAGGCATCGGCGCCACCCTACGCTTGTGGAAGACGCGCATCATCATGGCGAACAACCTCCAGAGCGTGCTGTACACCACCCAGGCACACCGTCACGTCTACGGAACCATCTCCATTGCCCAGGATCTTGGCCCCCGGCCCCAGTAGACACGGCTCCAGTGGAGCGCCGCCGACCGCGTGGGCGACATCCACCAACTGCACGATGCTCTCGCACCAGACCTTGACCTCTGGCTGGGTGCTTAGGTGAGCCACCGTCTCGGCCAGCGGGTACCGTCGAGGAGCCGCTCGAGGGGTGCCCCATCGTCGGCAACCTCCACGAGGAGAAGGTCGGGGCGCGCACCCGGAACAATCCGCCCCGCATCAGACCGTTGGGACAGCAACGAAGCCCCGCCCTCGGTCAACGCACGCACCCAAAGCTCCACTGGAAGACGGGGAAACGCTGCTCGCAACACAGCAGCGTCGGCGAGCAGGTCGAGGCCGCGGACGCTCGCGCAGGAGTCTGTGCCAAGGGCAAGAGGGATCCCTCTCCGGACCATCCCTGGCACATCGGGGAGCCGGCCGGTGATGTGCAGGTTCGAGCGCGGGCACAGCACCGCCGTGCAGCCGCTCTCCGCGATTCGATCCAGATCGGCATCGCCCGCGGCAGTGAGGTGCACGAGCCCGAGGTGTGGAGCAAGGAGCTCAAGCGCATGGAGCAGTGCCACACCCGAAGCGGTGGTGCCCAGATGACCCAGCCAGTCATCGCCAGCCGCCCCCCCTGCGAGCCTGGGCGGGAGCTCGGCCCAAGAGCCGATGCGATCCGCCAGACCCGAAGCATCCCCGGCATCTTCATCGCAGTGAATGGTGACCGGCGCAACGCCACGAACCAACGCAGCCCGCAGCAGGTCTGGGGCGCATGCGGAGGGCGCATGCGCGGTGGGTCGACACTGCACGTGAGCAGTCGACGCACGGGCACGGGCACGGGCAACAGCCAGCGCCGGACGCCACTGTTCGATCGACCAGCCACTGCACTCCACCAGCATCGTGCCCCGCAGGCGAGCGACCGCCATCGCTTCCGCCGTGCCGCCGGTCGGGCTTA
Source organism: uncultured Pseudomonadota bacterium (assembly GCA_913044235.1). Taxonomy (GTDB): domain Bacteria; phylum Myxococcota_A; class UBA796; order UBA796; family UBA2385; genus CAJWOS01. The sequence continues at coordinate 9,244 of CAJWOS010000089.1, read as the reverse complement.
CGTCAATGAAGAATGCAGTGCCCGAGGCCCGTGCCGCCCGCGCCCCACGCTCTGCAGTGAAGTGGTCTGCTGTAGAGGTTGCCGCAGCCAGACGGCTCCTCCAGGCTGCTCTTCCCGCGCCTGCAGGGCCCAACGGGCGCCTGTGATGCGACTGCTCCAGTCGACCGTTCGCATTCACAAATCCGGGCATCAAGATGCCGTTCAGTAGAGACTCGCCGGGACTCGCCTCGTCGACCGATACCACCCGCTGATCGGCGTCAATAGTGACCGCACAATGCGATCGCAGGCCCGCCGGGGTCCAGACGTGACGGGCGGTGATTCGAGCAGCAGCGGACATGGACGGATCGAAGCGAGGGTGCAGGCGGGGGCCTTATCCTCGCGGACCACCAAAGGAGCATTCGACGCCTGTGGCCGCACGGCGTCGAAACCGTGGCATCGAGCTGCGGAGGAGTGCTTTGGAAGTCCGGACCATACGCTCGAGCGGGAACGGTGTGGAGTCGCCGGCCATGCAGTCGACGCCAGCGCAATCGTCTCCGGAAGATTGACCGCCCGTCGATGGAATGGATACACTCGCTCCAGCCTTGCAGTTGCCGACTCCGCGTCTTCGACGCTCCCGGCCACCATCTCGTACACGAATCAGGTGTTCATCCATGCCCACAACATTCCACACACTCCGCAATCTGATGCTCACTCTCGCGATGGTGTCGGGGCTCGCCACAGCCGCTTCGGTGGCCGTCGCACAGAACAACACCACCCCCTCCTTCACCTTGAAGGACACCAACAACAAGAACTACACGGTCACGGTCAAAGACGGAAAGCTCAAGACCGGTCCTGGGGATCAACTCGAAGACAAGAATGCTGTGCTGATCAGCTTCTGGGCCACTTGGTGCGGCCCCTGCAAGCTGGAAATGCCGCACGTCAATGAGCTGCACAAGAAATACAACGAGAAAGGATTCGAAGGCATCTCGGTGAGCATCGACGACTCTCGCGCCTACAGCCAAGCGCGGGCCTATGTGAAGGGCCGCAAGGACGCTGACAAAAAGCCCTACCAGTTCGTGGCTCTGTTCGACAAAGAGTCCAAGGTGGTGGCGATGTTCAACCCATCGAAGACCCTACCGTACACGGTCATCATCGACAGTGCCGGCAAGATCCGAAACATCCACACCGGCTACAACCCCGGCGACGAAAAGAAGCTCGAAGAAGAGATCAAAGCGATTCTCGAGGAAGGCTGAGCCGGCGACTCACGCCCCTGCCCCGACCGCTTCGGTCGAAGTCGGCCGAAGCATCGAGACCGTCGCATCCACCGCCCATCTACCGACCCATCTACAAACCCATGTCCGGTCGGCGCTCGACGGTCCAAGCCAGCACTCGCCTACGCAGCCCCACCAGACCGGGTGCCGCTCACAATGTCGGCGACCGGGGGAAACATCGCTTCGCAGCGCACATCCGTGAAGCCGCGGTCTTCCATGATGGCGCCGAAAGCCTCACGGGTGACAAAAGCGTCGATCGACCCGGCCAAGTAGGAGTATGCGCCACCATATCCGCTCACCACTCCGCCCAGAATGGGCAGAATGAAGCGATTGTACGTGCCCGACAAGAACTGGCTCACGAGCGTTGTGGGCTGGAAGAACTCCAAGACAACCAGACGGCCACCCGGCCGCAAAACGCGGGAACACTCGTCGATGGCGCGCTCCACTTCCGGCACGTTGCGCAAGCCGAATCCGGCGATGATGCCATCCACCGATCCATCTTCCAGCGGCATTTCGCGGGCATCTGCCGTGACCAGTTGCACCGGTGCGTCGCTCGATAGCTTCGGCGCGCCTGCGTCGAGCATCTTCTGAGCAAAATCCAGGGAATGAATCCGAGCTGCGCCGGCATCCAGCAACATCACGGTGAGGTCGAGGGTTCCGGCACATAGGTCGAGCATGTCACCCTGCGCAGCGGGACCGAGTCGTGCGATGGCTTTTCGACGCCATCCCTGGTCGAGCCCCATCGAGATGATTCGATTGGCCCGGTCATAGGTCGGAGCCAGAGTATCGAACATCTCACGCACTTGGGGAGCGCGGTCAGCGGCACCCGCGACAGGTGTAGACCGATTGGCCATCACTTCACCCGATCGACAAGATGATGGGCGAGGGCCTCGAGGGCCGATCGATAGGCCGACTCCGGCGTGGCCCGATGCAGAGCATCGATGCCTTGTGCCACGTGTTCGCGAGCCGCTTCCAGTGCGAGGGCCGGGGCACCAGTCGCCACAACCCGCCGCACGAGGATCGCGACCTCTTCTGGCTTGTCGGTGCTGTTGGCCACCGCCGAAGCAAGCAGAGGGTCGCGCTCGAAGGCCAGAAGCAGCGGCAAGGTGACCTTCCGCTCGACCAGGTCTCGGCCAACCTGTTTCCCGGTAACCGCAGACTGCCCGGCGTAATCCAGCACGTCGTCGGTGATCTGGAACGCGGTACCCACCGCGCGACCAAACTGCGCAAGCCCCTCCACCGCAGCCTCGTTGCCCGAGGCCCAAGCGCCCGCAGCCGCACACCAGCTGATCAGCGCTGCCGACTTGCGCTCGATGATGTCGTGGTACACCGCCCGCGGCAGCGCGAGATTGCTGCGATTCAGGAGCTGAATCACTTCGCCTTCGCTCATCTCCGCAACCACTCGCGTGAGGGCCAAGACCGCATCGTGGCCACCCTCTTCAGCCGCAACCTGGACGGAGCGAGCGAGGCAGACATCGCCGGTGAGAATGACCCCGGCATTTCCAAAGACGAGGTGCGCAGATCGCTGTCCCCGTCGCTCCAGCGCATCGTCGACCACGTCGTCATGCAACAGGGACCCGAGGTGAAGGAGCTCTCCAGCGCACATGAGCCGCGAAATGTCTCCCGTATGCCCGGCGGCACGAGCCGCGAGAGCGGTGAGAAGAGGCCGCAGCCGCTTCCCGCCAGAGTCGGCGAGGTACCGCCCGATCGCGCCGACCGCAGGGACGCTCGAGAGCAGCATCTCCTGGAGATGCCGCTCCGACTTGTGCAGCTCGTCGGCGACCAATTGAATGCACTGCGCCAGCGGAGAGACCCGCTCCCTGGTCGCACGCCCGGACCGGAGACCGGTGGCTCGTGAACGAGGAACCGACAACGCCATGGTAGGAGCCTCACGAAAGAGAAGGTCGCGAGCAGTAGATGGACACAAGGAAGAGGTCGGGTGAGCCTCAACAACTTCAATCGCGATTGAAAATGAAGAGGGAATGGCTTAATTCAGCACCATCGAGGGGTCCACTCAAACGTGGGCTTCCAACGACCCCAGCCAGGGTGAAACCGTGTCTCCTGCACCGCCAGCACCACCCGACGCAAACCCAAGTTCCGTCCAGACCATCGAACAGGCAACCCTGATCGTGGCGGATGCGATCGGAGAGGTGATGGGGTTTTGGAACTTCAAGCCATCGATGGGCCGTGTCTGGACCGTTCTCTACCTGTCGCCACAGCCCCTCAGTGCCGAAGACATCGGCCGGCGCACGGAGCTGTCATCCGGCAGCGTGTCCATGACCCTGCAGGAGCTCCTGATGTGGGGCGTGGTGAGAAAGGCGTGGAAACGCGGCTCGCGTCGCCGATTCTACGAAGCCGAGACCGACATCCTCGCGCTGGTCACCCGGGTCTTCCGTGAGCGCGAGCTCCGGCTCATCGACACCACAGTCGAACGCATCGAGCGTGCCTTGTCGCTCCTTCAACACAGCGAGCCCTCCCCCCGTGGGTTGTTTTTGCGCGCACGCCTCGAGACGCTCCTCCGAATGTCCCAAACTGGACGCGCTTTAGTTGCGCAATTTGCAGGCGGAGGACTTCTCGATCTCCGCTCGCTGAGCGACGTGTTGCGAAGGAACACTGCAGAGGCGCGTCCAAGCGACCCGCCCGCGGCGCAGCGGGCCTCGCAGGACTGAGCGCACGGCTCAAGCGTTCGGTGCGTGCCCGGAGATCACCTATCCGTCTACGCTCTGGCACCTCCCAAAGACAGCGAAGCATCCACTTCGCAACGTTGGAGAACCCACAGAGTGGAAATCAGGCCGTATTGGCCGTCCCCATTACCGCCAGCGCGTGATAGAGCCGTGTTCAGCCCAATGCGGCCTCCGGGCGGCCTCAAGCCCATCCAGAGCGCATCCCTCTTCTGAACGGCAACGACCGAAAGGCAAATCAAGCGCAAAGCTTCCGATTTCGGCACCTTTGCCGCTGTCGTCAACCTGCGTCGTTGTCCTCCCCTTTTTCTTTCTCCGACGAGAGTTCCATGAGCCGCTTCTCCGCCCGCCTTCTCCTCTTCGCCGCAGCTGCCGTCGGCGTCATCGGTTGTGGCTCGGAGCCCACGATGTCCGGCAAGGTCTCGGATGTCTGGAACACGCCCATCGCAGGTGCCACCGTCACCATCGAAGGCGTCAAGGAGCTCGCTACAACGGGGGCCGATGGTTCCTTCAACCTCCCGGTACTCACCGGCAAGAAGCGCTTCAAGGCCGGTGCCGAAGGCTTCGTGCACGTGCAGGAGACCATCGTCTTTCCTGAAGGTGCAGGCGACGGAGTCGAAAAGCCCGATGTCAAGCTCACGCTGTACCCTGCTCCGGAGTCCACGGGCTTCCACCTTGTGAACACCCAAAGCTACAGCAAGCTCGACGGTCAGGCCATCGACACCACCGGCACCGAGCTGCATGCCTACACCGGCATCGAAAACCCGGGCGAGGTCAAGGTGGGCGTCAAGCCACGCCATCGCGTGGTCTACCGCGTCGAGCACGAGCCGCATGAGATCGCGCAGATGGGACTGGAGCTGCACCGACTGGAGTTCGTGGCCGAGTCGCTCGTTCCTGGGCCCGAGGGCGAAGAAAGCGTCAAGATCAATCGCTTCATCGCGAAGGAAGCAGTCGAGTTTGACCTCAAGCAGCTCGCCTCCGACGACTGCTATCTGATCGTGACCCGCGCCGGCTTGGAGCCTGGATACTACGCGTTCCACAGCGAGGGACTGCTCACGAGCAACGATGTCGATGTCCTCGACAAGACCCCCGAAAAGCTCCGGAAGGCCTACCCGTTCCAGGTCAAGTGACCCCGCTTCGTCTCGCCAGTCGGCCTGCGAGCTGACCGGCGTGGGCGCTCCCAACGGTGAACCACTCTGGAGCAACGTTGAGCGCGGACTCGCTCAGTACGATCATCCTCGGGTTGAGCGCGCTGCTTGGCGCGCTCGTTGTCGTTCTCGTTGTGCTTCGCGTAGTGGTTCGGCGTGCCACTGAAGAGTGGGCGCGCGATCATTGGGAACAGCACACACGGGAGATTCTGGAGGTCGAGCAGGTGGCCGCTGAGGTGGTTGCGGAAGACGAAGCCCGAGCCGCGGCTGAGGACGCCGAGAAAGAGAAGACGGAAGGCGAGGCGCCCTCCCCACAGGAACAAGTTCTCGCAGAGCCGGTCTCCCCAGGCCCTCCAGATGAAGATCCCGTCGAGCGGCGCAAGCGAGAACGACGGGAGCGGGCGGCCCGAATTCGGGAACGCATCCGAAAGCGGCGCATCGGCGAGCAGCTGATGGAAGGCGGTCCGGCTGAGGTTCCCGCTACCTACGCTGGCCGCCCGAAGTCCCTGGATGCACCCTCCCCCGCACCAAGCAACGCCTTCCCACCGCCGCGAATGTCTCGCGCCGCATCGGCCTGGGGGGCTGCAGCGAGTACCAACCAAGCGACTGCGACTGCGGGCGGGTCGCCTGCACCAGCCAAGCCCCCACCGCCGAGCCCCGCACCCAACCCGACATCCGCCCCTGCCCCCGAACCCACCCCGGCTGGGCCGCACACACCTCTCGAGGCACCACCAAAGGGGCCCAAGCCCAAGCCCGCGCCGCCGCCCGAGCAAGACATGGACTCACTCCGGGCCTCGCCTGCGCGTGTGCCCGTCTCACCAGCCACCGAACCGCCCCAGCCTGCCGCAGCGCCAGCTTCTCAACCCGATGAGTTTACGGCAACGATGGGCCTTCCAAAGCCTATGAAAGTGCGGAAGAAGAAAAAGAAAAACCTCAAAAAGCGCACCTACAACAAGCCACCCGACCCCTCCACGCTTCCCGACGACCTCATCGCGACCATCAAAGACCTCGATGCCAAGGGACGCACCATTCTCGCGAACAAGACCTACCGAGAAGCAACGGGCACGAGCTTCCGCGACGCCGAAAAGGAAGTGCAGAAGATCCTCGCGAGTCCTTGAGCACAGACCGACCGGCTGCTCCTACGCCTCTATGGGTGATGTGACCGATCGAAACAACAGGGCGAGGGCCGCCGCAGCAGCAAGCGACTGCACCCGGCCACGGTCGCCCGGAAGCCGAAGCTGCTGATGCACCGTTCCCGTCGGACCCGCAACCGCGATGTGTACTGTCCCCACGGGCTTTTCCGGCGTTCCCCCGCCCGGCCCAGCGATACCGGTAATGCCGACTCCCCACGTGGTGCCTGCACGCGCCCGAATCGCTTCAGCCAGCTGACGCGCGACCGGCTCACTCACTGCTCCGTGCTCCGTGAGCATCGCTTGGGACACACCGCAGGTGCGGGTCTTTGCTTCGTTGGCATACAGCACTGCCGACTCCACCAGATACCGACTGGCGCCAGGGGTGCGCCCCAACCACGCCGTCACGGCCCCGGCGGTACAGCTCTCCGCCAACGCCACGGTCTGCTCTCGCTCCGCCAACGAGTGTCCCACCACCTCACCCAGGTCGCCACAGTCCACACCAAACGCCCGCCAGCCGATGCGTCGGCGGACCTCGCGGACCGCTGACTCGACTTCAGACTCCGACAAGTCCGGCGAAAATCTCAGCTTGACCTGGTTTTCCGGCATCTTTGTGCGAAACCCGATGGACATGCCGGGAATGTTCAAGTCGCCAAGCCGCATCTCGATGGTGCTCTCACCCAAACCGATCACCCGCACGATTCGGCGGCGCGGCGCCCGGAGCGCGAAGATCTCCTGGATATGGGGAATGACCTCTGCCACCATCAGCGACCGCATCTCGCGTGGGACTCCAGGGAGAAAGAACAGATGCGCACCATGGGCTTGGACCGAAAATGCCGGTGCGGTGCCCCAGCGATTTTCATGTACCAAGGCGCCGCCCGGCAGGACCGCCTGCTTGCGGTTGATCGCCGGCATCGGACGCCCCATCGCGGCGTACCGCGCTTCCACCTGCGCCAACGCAACGGTGTCGAGCGCGAGCGGCCGCTCAAAGGCCGCGGCCACCGCTTCGGCGGTGAGGTCGTCTCGCGTGGGGCCCAGTCCTCCTGTACTGATCACAAGCGGCGCCCGCCCGACAGCGTCGCGCAGCACCTCCACAAGCTGTTCGAGATCGTCGGGAACGGTGACCACCCGGACAACTTCGATCCCAAGCGGGAAGAGCTGCTCAGCGATCCAGTTGCTGTTGGTGTCGACAGTCTGGCCGGTCGTGAGCTCATTGCCCTGCGCCAGGAGAACCACACGATGCATCGAAGCCCTCCACGTGCGACTGTCGGACTAACGCTTTGTGGACCCCGTGCCTTCGCGCCGACGCGCGGCAGCCATCAGCCCCAGCAACGCAGCCCATGACGCGGCGGATCCGGTGGCCGAGCATCCCCCGGCTTTTCCGTCATCACCGTCGCCCTCAAGCCTGCCACCCTCTTCACCGCCCCCATCAGTCTCACCGGCACCACCGGCGTTGTCGTCCGTCCCGCCGGTGTTGTCGTCCGCGCCAGTATCGTTCGTGTCGTCGGGCGTCCCAGTGTCGCCTGGCTCGGGCTCGGCCGGCTCCACGGCCATCGTGATCTCCAGAGGCGCCATCCGCAGGCGTTCGTCCGCGTCAAACTCCGGCGTTCCCATATTGATCACAGCAAGGTCCACTGCACCGGTAAAGTCAAGGCGCACCGGCCACTCGCTCTCGATCTGGGTGTTGCCATCCACATCCACCGCGACCAGCACGACCCCAATGCTGTCGTTGCCCTCGTAGGTGACCACGAGATCCTCCGGCGCATCCGGAAGCTCCAGGTGCACCCATCCGGTCTGTGCGATTCCGTACTCGGGAACCACAGTCGCCGGGAGGTCCTCACCCCAGATCGTTTCCATCGGGACCGAACCCCAATCTCCATCATCGCGCCCATCCACCCAGGCCGGTCGGCGATCTGGGTCATGAGAGACAAGGTTGAACGCTACAAACTCCGCAAGCGAGTCCTGCCAGCTCCCTCCGGTCACGTCTGCCCACGCGTCCAGCACATCCGGCTCGTTGTCTCGGCTGTCCTGCACCAGCGCCCACCAAAGTGCGGCGCCGCCCGTTCCGGAGCCCTCGAAGTAGGTCTCGTCGAGGTGAAGAATCCAGATTCCCGCGCCGTACTCGTGGTACGACCAGATGTCGTAGTCATCCCAGAGGATGTAGCTGTCCCCGAGCAATCCCATCCAGGGATAGGCTTGGAACGTGGCCACCCAGTCGCCGTAGATCTTGTAGTCATCCAGCGTCCAGGCTTCTGCGGCGGTCGCCGTCGCCTCCCACACAGGAAGGGTGGGCTCGATAAAGTCCATGCTGTACTGCAGCACGTGATTGAACTCGTGAGCGACGTACCCAGCGAATTCACTCCGTGGAATGGATGGATCCACCGCCATGTACGAGGGCTGTCCCATCCGCCCATCCGACGGATCGGCATCTCCGCCCTCACCGGCCACATAGGCTCCCCCCTCGGTGTACTCAGTCGTGATGTACACATCGAAGCGGTCGTCGTCGTCGAGGATCGGCTCTGCAAAGCCAAGCTCTCCGACCTGCACACGCCAAGACAGCTCGATGGTCTCCAGAGCGGTCTCACACAGCGACTCCTGCCGCCGGTCCACCATGTGACAGCGCACGGGCAAGGTGTCGTGGTCGATCGTGGCCGAAGACGACGGGCGCCATCCGTCAGCAAAGGAGGCATGCATGGCGACCAAAGCGGTGGTGCACTTCATCCGGACTCCCGTGGCGCTCGAAGCTGGCGATCAAACAGGCTGAAGATGGCCTGAAGAGCACGGTTGGTGGGGTGATTGGGGAGGTCCTCGCGAAGCTCTGCACTAACGACCGAGTGAGGCACTGGATTCGTCGTGGGATGGCCGCGAAGACACAGCGACACATCTATAAAGCCATCTCCAAGCTCTGCATGCAACCGCTCAAAGCGCGGACTCGGCACCATCGGGTCCGAGCGAAAGCGCAGACCGAGCACGGGGCAGTCGCTTGCAGCACGCTTCTTCACCACCGCGAGCACATCATCATCCACATGCAAGTC